>NZ_QEQT01000064.1:0-188983 GCF_003311655.1 Prauserella sp. PE36
AACTTCTCCAACGTCTGCTACGTGGGCTGCCGGTTCTGCGCCTTCGCCCAGCGCGAACGCGACCCGGACGCCTACCGGCTCTCCACCGAGGACGTCGCCGCCCGCGCCGTCGAGGCCGCGCAGGCCGGGGCCACCGAGATCTGCATGCAGGGCGGCATCGACCCCAAACTGCCCATCGGCTACTACGCCGACATCGTCCGCGCCATCAAGACCGCGGTGCCGGACATGCACGTCCACGCCTTCTCCCCCATGGAAATCGTCTCCGCCGCGGCCAAAGCCGGAGTCAGCGTGCGGGAATGGCTCACCGAACTGCGCGACGCCGGCCTGGGCTCCATCCCCGGCACCGCCGCCGAAATCCTCGACGACGACGTCCGCTGGGTACTCACCAAAGGCAAACTGCCCGCCCAAACCTGGATCGACGTGATCACCACCGCCCACCGGCTCGGCATCCCCTCCTCCAGCACCATGATGTACGGCCACGTCGACCACCCCGGCCACTGGCTCGGCCACCTGCGCGTGCTCGCCGGCATCGCCGAAGACACCGGCGGCTTCACCGAATTCGTCGGACTGCCGTTCGTGCACACCAACGCCCCCATCTACCTCGCCGGCCTCGCCCGCCCCGGCCCCACCACACGCGACAACCGCGCCGTGCACGCCTTCGCCCGCCTCGCCCTGCACGGCCGCATCGACAACGTGCAATGCTCCTGGGTCAAACTCGGCGACCACGGCACCGCCCACATCCTCCGCGGCGGCGCCAACGACATCGGCGGCACCCTCATGGAAGAAACCATCTCCCGCATGGCCGGCTCCGAACACGGCTCCTCCCGCACCACCACCGAACTCAACCACCTCGCCACCCTCGCCGGACGACCCTCCCGCCAACGCACCACCACCTACGGCAGAACCCCCCTCCCCACCTGACCCGCGACACGTCGGCGAGAACACCCGTCGCGCGACAGCGGTTCGGGCCGGGTCCTCGACCCCACGACGGGCGATCGGCACCCCGATCCCGCGCTGAGTCACGCAACTGCGGCTCCGCGGGCAGCCCCGGCCCCTGTCGGCGGAAGCTCAACCGGCCGCCGTCGGGGCCGGCCCGGTCGCCCAGCCGTGGTTGCGGGACCGCCGCAGCCGCGCGGCGACGTCGACAGGTGCGAGAGCCAACATGCCGGGTTGTTACGGCTGTAACATGGCTGTGTGACCAGCAATGCCGGCAGGGAGTGGTTGATGATCAGCATCTCAACCGCTGGGGCTGCCGGCACGCTACGCGTGCGGGTGTGGCGCAAGCTGCGCTCACTCGGCGCGCTCTACCTGCAGCAATCGGTCTGCCTGCTGCCCGCCGACGACGAGGTGGTGCGGCAGGTCCGGCGGCTGGTCGACCGGGTCCGCCACCAGGGCGGCACCGCCCGCGTACTGCGAATGCGCTTCACAGAGCCCGCCGAGGAACAGGCCGTGGTCGCCGAGATGAATGCCGCCCGCGACGCCGAGTACGCCGAAGTCCTGGACCGCCTGCCCGCCCTGCGGCAGGAACTCGCGCAGGAGCGCGCTCGAGGCCGGGCAACCTACGCCGAGGTCGAGGAGTCCGAAGCCGACCTGGCACGCTTCCGCACTTGGCTGACCAAGATCGCCGCCAGGGACTACTTCGACGCGCCCGGCGGCCGGGCTGCCCGGGACGCGGTGGACGAGGCCGCCGCCGACCTGGCGGCGTTCGAGCAGGCAGCCTTCCAAGCAGAGGCACCTGACCCCGTTGCACGGCGAAGCCCGCGCCGGTTGCGGGCGGTGGCGGACTCGTGACCGGCTCGTTCTGGTGGGACCTCCTGATCAGCGTCGTCGCCACGCTCGTACTGGCCTGGCTGGCGTTGGGGATCGCACTGATGGTCTTGCGTCCGCGCGGAGGACTGTTGCGTGAGGCCGTGCGGGTGCTGCCTGATGTGCTGCGCCTGGTGCGCAGGCTGGCCGCGGACACCACTCTGCCCCGCGGAGTCCGGATCCGGCTCGGGCTGCTGCTGGCCTACCTCGCCATCCCCATCGATCTGGTCCCCGACTTCATCCCCGTCCTCGGCTACGCCGACGACGCCATCATCGCCACCGCCGTCCTCCGCTCGATGGTCCGCCGCGCCGGCCTCGACCCGGTTCGCGCGCACTGGCCCGGCACCGACGACGGCTTCACCGCCCTGACCCGGCTCCTCGGCCTGACCACACGCACCCGCCCAGAAACCACCGAGCAGTCCGAGCACTGCCCACCCGCCTGCCGGCAGCACCAACGGCGTTCACGGTGACGCTCACGCACGGGCAAACCCTGTCGGCTCCGGTTGCGAGTCGGCGGCCGATGTCGGCACAACGCGGGCCCCGAGACACCCTTCCCGCTCGGCCCCGGTGAAACATCCGCCGATCTCGTCCCGCAAGCGACATTCCGCATCCGCGACCCGGAGAGGGACGTGCGCGGCCGGCAACGGGTATCCAGGCCAAAGATGGTGTAGCGCTGCCGCGACTTCGGCCTACAGTGAGGAGTGCCGGTCTGTGACACAGCCTGGAACGAATGACAAGGCAGGAAGACGCGCGACGCGGTGTCCAGTCCGCTGTGGGCCCGGCCGCGACCAGCGGGGACCAGCGCGGACCACGGGCACACCGTCGGGCGTTGGGGATGAACCAAGGGCGGTTCTCCACCATGAGGGATGCACATCGGCTTGAGCCCGTGGCTGCGAACCCGGGCAGCGGCACCGTGCTCGCGGCATGGGAACGGTTCGTGCAGGGCGAGGATCAAGTCCCGGCTGTCCGGCCCCTGGTGGCGATCTCCTGGCATCGCTGCCGAGAGCAGTACCGGGTCGACCCGCACCTCACAGCGGCTCCGATAGCGGTCGCGGAGCCCGACCATACGCCCGAGCACGATGTCGTATTCGCTGAGCTGGGTTTTCGTGCCGCCTCCGTGGCGCATGAAATGGGCAACCTCGGTGGCGTCGTCACCGTCACCGATGCCACTGGCCGGATCCTGGCCGAGTGGGGTGACCAGGCCACCCTCGCCAGGGCCACCGACTCCAATCTGGCGCCCTGGTTCTGCTGGTCCGAGTGCGCGGCCGGCACCAACGGCATGGGCACGGCGCTCGAGGCGCACGGCCCGATATCGATCAGGGGACCGGAGCACTGGTGCCAGGCGTTCCACAACTGGGTCTGTGCGGGCGTCGCGGTGCGTGACGTGGTGACCAGGGAGCCGATCGCGGTACTGAACATCTCCTGCTGGCGCAGCCAGCTTCCACCCTCCGCGGGAAGCTGGCTGGCGAACGCGGCCACCTTGACCCAATGCACGCTGAAGAAGCACGCCCGGGACAGCGGCGCGGAGTTGGTCGCCGCGTTCACCCAGGCCAGGGCCCACTCCACGGCGATGCTCGCCGCGCTGGACACCGCGGGCAAGGTGGTGATCGCCGACGACATGGCAAGTGTGCTCATGGGCGTCCCGGCCTCAACCCCGGCGGTCGACCCCACCCTGCGCTGGAACCCCGGACTGCCGGAACTGGTCGGAGCCGTCCGGTATGCCGTCCGGCAGGCAGCCCACAATCCCGACTGGGTCGGCTCGACGCAGATCTTCACCCATCTCGCCGATGAGCCGACCTCGATCAGCATCCGCCCCGTCTTCAGTTCCGGCCGCCTGATCGGGAACCTGGTCTCGTTCGGCGCCTCCGACGGGGCGCCGTTGCCCCAGGCGGAAGCGTCCGCATCCCCTCGTGCGCAGCCGCGCCGACTGGTCGCGACGCGCGACAACCGGATGGTGCTGCTCCGGCTACCGGAGGTCGCCTTCGCCGAATCGGAAGGAAACGACGTGTTGCTCGCCACCGACCAGGGGCGATTGAGAGCCGCCTCCCCTGGCCTGGACAAGCTCGACGGTGAGCTGGCGGATGCCGGCTTCCTGCGGGTGCACCGACGGTATGTGGTCAACCTCAGCCGCATCCGCGAGGTCGAACGCGGGCGCAAGGGCGAGTTGTCCCTGGTCATGGACGACCGGACGAACACGATGGTGCCGGTGTCCCGGCGGAACGCGCCGGCCGTGCGTCGCGCGCTGGAAATCTGAGTTCCCCAGCACAACCTCTGTTCTCGGAAGGATTCCCGTGTCTGACAGCCCGGACGCCTCGGACAGCACCGTCGGCGAGAGCAACAGCGGGAACGCGGCCGGCCTCGGCCTCTCCGTCCCGGCCGGGCACCGCGGTCACCCGACTGGCGGCGCGAGCAGCCGCGACTGGTGGCCGAACCGGCTCAATCTGACGATCCTCCGGAAACACCCCGCCGCGGGCGACCCCATGGGCGAGGACTTCGACTACGCCGCGGAGTTCCGGACGCTCGACCTCGACGCACTGGCGAGGGATGTCGACGAGGTGCTGACGACCTCGCAGGAGTGGTGGCCCGCCGACTTCGGCCACTACGGGCCGCTTGTGATCCGGATGGTGTGGCACAGCGCGGGCACGTACCGCGTCGACGACGGCCGCGGGGGCGCGGGCGCCGGCATGCAGCGCTTCGCGCCGCTGAACAGCTGGCCCGACAATCGCAACCTGGACAAGGCGCGCCGTCTGCTCTGGCCGGTCAAGAAGAAGTACGGCCGCAAGATTTCCTGGGCCGACCTGATGATCTTCGCGGGCAACCGCGCGCTGGAGACAATGGGCTTCAAGACCTTCGGCTTCGCCGGCGGCCGCACGGACGTCTGGGAGCCCGGCGAGGACGTCTACTGGGGCCACGAGCGCGCCTGGCTCGGCGACGAACGCCACAGCGGAGTGCGGGAGCTGGAGAATCCTCTGGCCGCCGTACAGATGGGCCTCATCTACGTCAACCCGGAGGGCCCGAACACCGTCCCGGACCCGCTCGCGGCGGCCCGGGACATCCGCGAGACGTTCCGGCGCATGGGGATGAACGACGAGGAGACCGTCGCGCTGATCGCGGGAGGGCACACGTTCGGCAAGACCCACGGCGCGGCCGACCCGGAACGCCACCTCGGCCCCGAACCCGAGGGCGCGCCGATCGAGGAGCAGGGCCTGGGCTGGAAGAGCAGCTACGGCACCGGAAAGGGAACCGACACCATCTCCAGCGGACTCGAGGGTACGTGGACGCCCACGCCGACGAGGTGGGACAACAGCTTCTTCGCGACCCTGTTCGGCTACGAATGGGACCTCGAGCTGAGCCCCGCCGGCCTGTGGCAGTGGATTCCGAGAGACGGCGGCGGGGCCGGCACCGTGCCGGACGCCCACGACCCGTCGAAGACGCACGCCCCGACGATTCTGACCACAGACCTCGCGCTGCGATTCGACCCGGTCTACGAACCGATCTCGCGGCGCTTCCTGGAGAACCCGGACCTGCTGGCGGACGCGTTCGCGCGGGTCTGGTTCAAGCTGACGCACCTGGACATGGGCCCGATCCAGCGCTATCTCGGCGCGCTGGTCCCGAAGGAGCGGCTGCTCTGGCAGGATCCGATCCCCGCCGTCGACCACGAGCTGGTGGACGACACGGACGTCGCCGCGCTCAAGGCCAGGATCCTCGACTCCGGGCTGCCGGCCGCCCAGCTCGTGTCCACGGCGTGGGCGTCGGCTTCGACGTTCCGCGTCAGCGACAAGCGCGGCGGAGCCAACGGAGCGCGCATCCGCCTCGAGCCGCAGCGCCGCTGGGAGGTCAACGAGCCGGACACGCTCGCGCAGGTGCTGCGCACCCTGGAAAAGATCCAGGAGTCCTTCAACGGCGCTCAGACCGGGGGCAAGAAGATCTCGCTGGCCGACGTCATCGTGCTCGGCGGATGTGCCGCGGTCGAGCAGGCCGCGACGGCCGCCGGCTACCACGTCGAGGTCCCCTTCACCCCGGGACGCATGGACGCGTCCCAGGAGTGGACCGACGTGGAGTCCTTCGCGCCGCTCGAGCCGACCGCGGACGGGTTCCGCAACTACCGGGCAAAGGGCGACCGGCTGCCGGCGGAGCACCGGCTGGTCGACCGGGCGAACCTGCTGACCCTGAGCGCGCCCGAGATGACCGTCCTGGTGGGGGGCCTGCGCGTGCTGGGCGCGAACTACGGGCGGTCCCGGCTGGGTGTGCTCACCTCGACCCCCGGGTTACTGACCAACGACTTCTTCGTGAACCTGCTCGACATGGGCATCGAGTGGTCGCCGGTGGCTGAGGACGCTGAGACGTTCGAGGGCCGCGACCGGCGCATCGGTGAGGTCAAGTGGACCGCCAGCCGCGTCGACCTCGTGTTCGGCTCGAACTCCGAGCTGAGAGCGCTGGCCGAGGTGTACGCGAGCGACGACGCCGAGGAGAAGTTCGTGCACGACTTCGTGGCCGCGTGGGACAAGGTCATGAACCTCGACCGGTACGACATGGCCTGATCCCTCGTAACGGCGGGAAATCGGGTACGAACGGTACCTGGTGGCGGGCGAACGGCATGGCCCGCCCGACTTGGCGCTTGCCCTTGTCGGTGCGATTCACCCGGCGTAGAGTTTTGCTTGATTGGTGATTTTGCAATTCAGGAATAAGACCACGCAATTGGTTTCGATGTGATGGTTCTCATGCAATCACAATCATATTCGCGCCTTCAAGTCTGCTACCGCCGGCAGCACCGGCGAATCCGGGGATTCGGTCAGCCGACCCATTGCCATGTCGCACCGCGTGCTTCCTGTGCCAAGCAGATACAGGATTGGATGAGGAGGTGACGCCCGATGACGACCGCGCAGGACCGAGCCGGTCTACTGGACGAGCTCGGGTTGGACGCGCAGAACAAGGCGGCATTGGGTCAGGTTCTTGGGACCGGAACCATTGGGCAGGCTACAGAGAGGGCCGATGGCCGAATGGAGGCGACAATCCGGATCCGGCCCGATGAGATCAGCTGGGATCCCTCGATTCTGGTCATGCCCCACGGGGGTGATATCGAGCTCGAACTCATCAATGACGACCTGAACACGCACTGCGCGCTCCTGCCGAGCAATGGGGACAGAAAATTCATTTGGCTGGTGAATCATTCGCGAGGAAGGGCGAAGCTCAACCTCGACGGCCCTGGCTACTACTGGTTCAGCTCACCCACGGGCAACGACGAAGGCCGGGGACTGACCGGCGCCATCGTGGTGCTGGGAGACGTTCCACCGGAGGCTCGCCTCGACCGACCCGACCAGCCGCGGCCCTAGATTGGAGGACGCACGATGACCGTCGAATATGTGGACGCGGGCGAGGCCATCGACCAGGGAAACCTGAGCGGCAAGATCCCAGGAGGAGACGTCGCGCCGCCCGTGGTTCGCGGGGTCGACTACGAGCGCATTCTGAACGCTCGGTCGGAGCCCCAGAACTGGCTCACCTATTACGGCGCCTACAACGGACAGCGGTACAGCCCGCTGGACCAGATCAACACGGAGAACGTCAAGCGGATCGGTCCCGCCTGGGTCTTCCAGGCCGGCACGACCGGGATGATCGCGGGCGCGTCGACCTACTCGTTCGAGGCCGCCCCGATCGTCGTCGACGGAGTCATGTTCCTCGCAGGCTGGGACGGCTGGGTCTGGGCTCTCGACGCGAAGACGGGTGTCGAGATCTGGCGGTACAAGCACGCGGTCCCCTTCGACGTGTCGCTGTGCTGCGGGAACGTGAACCGCGGCGTCGCCGTGGCAGCGGGGAAGGTTTTCGTCGTCACGGCGAATGCCCATGTGCTCGCGCTCGACGCCACCACCGGCAAGCGGGTCTGGGACAAGACCTACGGGGACGTGCGGGCCGGCGAGAGCGCCACGGTCGCGCCGCTGGTCGTGAAGGACAAGGTGATCGTCGGGAGCTCCGGCGGGGAGTTCGGCGTTCGCGGTCACCTGGACGCGTTCAACCTCGAGACCGGTGAGTACCAGTGGCGTTGCTACATGGTCCCGAAGCCCGGAGAGCCCGGGGCCGAGACCTGGCCCGCCGATGGCGAGGCCTGGGCGCGTGGTGGCGCGAACTGCTGGATCACCGCGACCTTCGACCCGGAGACCAACCTGCTGTACGTGGGCACCGGAAACCCGGCGCCCGACTTCGACGGAGGAGTCCGCGAGGGCGACAACCTGTACACCGACAGCATCGTCGCCGTCGACGTCGACGGCGGCCAGATCCGCTGGCACTACCAGTGCACCCCACACGACGTGTGGGACTACGACAGCATCGGCGAGTGCATCCTGTTCGAGTCGGACGGGCGCAAGCTCCTCGGACACTTCGACAAGAACGGCTACTTCTTCGTCCTGGATCGCACGAACGGTGCGTTGGTCCAGATCACCCCCTTCGTGGACCGGATCACCTGGGGGGCGATCACGAGGGACGGCCAGGTGACGGCCAAGGTGTACCCCGACGAGGAGGGGGTGCCGGTCCACTTCTACCCGGGGCCGGCCGGCGCCAAGGAATGGACCCATGCCGCCTACAGTCCCAAGACCGGGCTCTTCTACGTCCCGGTCCAAGATGTCGGGGCCACCGCCACCCGGCGACGCCGGGAGTTCAGGGAGAGCATCCCCTACTGGGGCGCCGGCGTTCAGGTGGATATCGAGGAGATGACAGGAAGCATCAGCGCGTTCGACGCCGCAGGCGACGAGCGTTGGCGCTGGCGCAACGAGCTTCCGATGTGCGCCTCGGTGCTTGCCACCGGGGGCGACCTGGTGTTCGCCGGTGAACCGACCGGGGAGTTCAACGCGCTCGACGCCCGGACCGGGGAGCTGCTCTGGCAGTTCCAGTGCGGAAGCGGCCACCACAGCAACCCGACGACCTACATGGTCGACGGCAGGCAGTACGTCGCCGTGCCGGTCGGATGGGGCGCTTGGTCCGAGGGATTCCTCCCCGGCATGCTCGGCGCCGGCCACGGAAGCGCGCTGATCACGTTCGCCCTCCCGGAAACGTCGTAGCGCCGTGAGACCACCTGCCGGAGCCGTCTGGCAGAGAGGAGGTGGATCCATGGAGTCTGAGCTCGCTGTGTGGGAGACGCCCGAGTTCGATGAGATCGGAGTCGCGCCCGAAGTGACCATGTACGTCGCTCAGCTGGAGGACTAACGGGACGTGGGGCGGCGCTGGACCCCCGGGTCCCGCGCCCTCCCGACGGCTCGGACGGCCACGGACGGCGACCACGGACGGAGTGTCATGGTGTTGCCGCGAGTGCTGGGCTCGGCGGCCGGAGGCGGCTCCCCGCAGTGGAACCGCGGCTGCCGGGTGTGCGCCGCTGTCCGTCCCGGGGCCGGCCTCGCGCGCACCCAGTCGTCGGTTGCGGTCAGCGCCGACTACCGGCGTTGGCTCCTGATCAGCGGGCGGTGGTCCCCGGCGCCGAGACGACCCTTGCCGACGGGCTGACCTGCCGGGCGTTCGACGTGCCCAGCGTGGTCCACGGACGCGTCGCCGGTTACCGGCTGACCGACGAGCGCGGTGTGGGGACGCTGGCGTACCTGCCGGTCGTGCAGGCAGTCACACCGGCGCTGCGGATGGAGATCCAGGGCTGCCAATGCCTGCTGATCGACGGGTCCTGCTGGCGCGACGACGAGCTGGTACGGCTCGGCCTGGCAGGCAAGACGGCCCGGGAGATGGGGCATCTGCCCATCGACGGGCGGGACGGCAGCCTGGCGCAGCTGCCCTCGCTCGCCGTGGGGCGGACGATCTTCGTGCCCATGAACAACACCAACCCGATCCTGCTGGAGGACTCGCCCGAGCGGCGCGTCGTGGAGGACAGCGGCATGCAGGTGGCCATGGACGGCCTCGAGGTCGAGGTGTAGGGCAATGCCGACGACAACCGGGACAACCGCGACCGCGAGCACCGGCGCGGACGGCTTCGTCGACACGTTGCGGGCCCACTCCCGGCGCTACCACGACCAGCACCCGTTCCACGTACGGATGAACTCCGGCCGGCTGAGCCGCGGGCAGATCCAGGGCTGGGTGGCCAACCGCTTCTACTACCAGGAGAACATCCCCCGCAAGGACGCGGCGATCCTCTCCAACTGCCCCGACCCGGAGGTCCGCCGCCGTTGGCTCCGGCGGATCGTCGACCACGACGGCACTGCCACCGGCGAGGGCGGCATCGAGGCGTGGCTGCGCCTCGGCGAGGCCGCCGGGCTGACCCGCGAAGAGGTCCGGGACCACCGGCACCTGGTCCCCGGGGTGCGGCTCGCGGTCGACGCCTACGTGAACTTCGCCCGGACCCGCCCATGGGTGGAGGCGGTGGCCTCCTCACTGACGGAGCTGTTCGCTCCCGACCTGATGGCGCAGCGCCTGGCCGCGTTCGAGCGGTGGTACTCCTGGATCGACCCGGAGGGTCTCGCCTATTTCCGCGCCCGCCTCGAGCAGGCCCCCCGAGACTGCGAGCACGCCCTCGAGGTGGTCACCGCGTCCTGCCGGTCAGCCGAGTCCCAGGCGCGCGCCGTCGACGCGCTGTCGTTCAAGTGCGACGTCCTGTGGAGCCTGATGGACGCCATCGACCAGGCCTACCCGGAGTGACCGTGATGTACCCGAGCACAGCCGGAACCCACCCCGACGGCGGATTGTCCACTTCGGACACGCCTCGGTTGGCGCGCCACGTCCGGCTGACCTTCTGCCGGACCAGGCAGCGTCCCATCCTGCAACTCCCCGAGACGGTGGTGGTTCTGAACGGCAGCGGCGCGGACATCCTCGCGCTGTGCGATGGGCGGCACACCGTGGCAGAGATCGTCGCCGAGCTCGGCGCGCGATATCAGACCGTCCCCGGCGACGAGGTGCGGCAGTTCCTGACCCGGCTCGTCGCCCGGCGCTGCGTGGAGCTCGCAGATGGATAGCCCCTTCGGGTTGCTCGCCGAGCTCACCTACCGTTGCCCGCTGGCCTGCGCGTACTGCTCCAACCCGCTGAACATGGCCGACTACTCCGCCGAGCTGACCACTGACGAGTGGCGGCGGGTGCTGGCCGAGGCCGGCGACCTGGGGGTCCTGCAGTGCCACCTGTCCGGCGGGGAGCCGCTGCTGCGGCGCGACCTGGCGGAGATCGTGGCGGAAGCCCACGACCTTGGCCTCTACACCAACCTGGTGACCAGCGCCGTCGGGCTCTCGCGTCCGAGGGCCGAGCAGCTGCGGGCAGCCGGCCTGGACCACGTGCAGATCAGCATCCAGGCCGACGAGCCGGCCGTCTCCGACCGGATCGCCGGGACGCCGTCGTGGAGGCGCAAGATCGAGGCGATGGGCCTGGTCAAGGAGCTGGGCTGGCCGCTCACCGTGAACGTGGTGCTGCACCGGAACAACATCGACCGCGTCGCCGGTGTGCTCGAGCTGGCGGAGGAGGTGGGCGCCGACCGGGTGGAGCTGGCCAACACCCAGTACTACGGCTGGGCCCTGCGGAACCGTGACGCGCTCCTGCCGAGCCGGGCCCAGCTGCGGGCCGCCGAGGTCGTCGTGCGGGCCGCCCGCGAGCGGTTGCGGAACCGCATGGACGTCATCTACGTCCTCCCCGACTACTACAGCCGCTACCCGAAGCCCTGCATGGGCGGCTGGGCCTCCCGGCAGCTGACCGTGACGCCGAACGGAGACGTCCTGCCCTGCCCGGCCGCACAGTCCCTGCCGTTGCCGCGGGCCAGTGTGCGGGAGGACACGCTGGAGCGGATCTGGGCCGAATCCCCGGTGATGACCGCGTTCCGGGGGACGGACTGGATGCCGAATCCCTGCCGGAGCTGTGACCGGCGGGAGCTGGACTTCGGCGGGTGCCGCTGCCAGGCGTTCCAGCTCACCGGTGACGCCGCCCGCACCGACCCGGTCTGCCACCTCTCGCCCGACCACGGCCTGGTCGCCAAGGCCGTTGAGGCAGCCAACGCCGACTCGCGGGCCGACGCGCTTCCGCTGATCCCCCGGCCGCACGGGGTTCGCCCTAGCCCCCGAACACCAACGGCAGCGCCACGGCGGCGATGATCAGGGTGACCCCGCTCACCAGGTCCGAGCGAATCCGGATGAGGCGAGCCGCTGCCTGCCCCAGCCGCAGTCCGACCAGCGACAACACCGCCGTCATGATGCCGAAGACAGCGGCGGAGAACCACGGCGAGAACCCGAGAATCCCCAGGCTTGCCCCGGCGAAAAGGTTGTCCAGGCTCAGCATGAACGGGATGCCGAACAGCGCCCACGGGTGGTCCAGCTCGTCCGGCTCGGGGTTCCGGAGGGCCGAGATCACGAGGTACAGGCCGTACGCGCCGAGCGCGGCCGCGCCCACCCATTCTGCGACGTCCCCGATGGATTCCCCGATCTTGTTGCCGATCAACAGCCCGACCAGCGGCATGATCGCGTCCCACAGCCCGAAGGTCAGCGCGACCTGCACCGCGCGCTTCAGACCGAATGGGACGGTACCGAGCGCGATCGAGACTCGAAAATTGTCGAGACTGAGTACAAAACCGAGGACCAGCACTTCCCAGATCATGGCGAGGCCACTGCCCGATGACGACCGACGCCGGCGGGGACGACTGTGTCTCGGCTACCATCCGCCATGGTTGGAGATAATATCTCAGGCGGTACGTGAAATGAACCCGGGTGAGCCGATTTCCGGCAGTTTCCCGGCGCCGCGCCTCCGACAGCGGACGCAGGCCCGCCAAGTCTCCTGACGAGCGCATTCGCAGCGCCGCCGCGGGCTCGCCGCGCACGAACCGGCGGCCCGGACAATGGAGTCGCGAAAATCTCACCCCTGTCATTCTGATTTTTCGAACATTCAAAAACAGGGGTGCCGCGAGCCCATAGCAGGAAGTTGTTCGGAACGGTTCCGGGCGTTGCTCAAGAACGTGTTCTCCAACGGATTCGCTAGCAATTCCACACCTGCCCGGACAGGCACGAAGATTCCATCCGTTGGATCCCGGCCCGGCCGTGGCGTCCGGGTTCTCTGCCACCAGGAGGTTCTGCGTCAGCCGGGCAGGCCCGGCGAGCGGGATCAGTCTAGTGCCTCACCAGGCGGTGGAAGGCCCTCGCGGACGGACCGTGCTTGGGCCTTCCACCAACGCATGCCCGGGCGCGGGTGTCCCGCACCAACCGAGCGCCGCGCGGCCCCCCGCAGCCGGCAATGGCGTTTGTCAGACGCGGCATAGCTGACCTAGCCGTCGAGCCTCGACCACAGCCGGCCGGCTTCGGCCGCGGTCGCGGTCTTCCCGTCGTCGAACAGGATCGCCTCCAGGTCGTGGAGCATCCACACCAGGTTCAGCGTGCCCGAGCCGTACCACGCGCCGAAATCCACCGGGGCGGTCACCGCGCGGCTCGTGTCGAGCAGCGGCGAGTCGCCGGCCACGAGGTCCCCGCCGATCGAGCCCACGAGCGAGAGGACGATGTCCGCGGTGTGCTCGGCCAGCCGTTCCCGCGAGACCATGTCGTAGCCCCACTCGCCGCCCTTGTCACGTTGGGCCTGCGGCCGGGTGAACCCCAGCTGCGCCAGCAGGCTGCCCAGCGCCCGTCCGCTGCCGTACACACACGCCTGGTCGCCGCAGTCGGACAGCACTGAGACCGACGCCCCGGCGTGTTCGGACGCGGCGATCCGCCCGGCGGTGTCGCGGACCTGGGCCATCAGCCGTCCGGTGAGCGCGTCGGCCTGCTCGCCGTGCCCGGTGACGGCGCCCAGCAACGCGAGCTGCTCCTGCCACGGCAGGTTGTCGTCGGTGAGAAGCACCGGGGCGATCTGCTCGAGCTGGGCGCGCTGCTCGTGGTGGGCGGGGAAGTCGACGCCCACGATCAGCGCGGGCTCGGCGCTGGCGACGAGCTCGGGCCGCTGCGGTGGGACGAGCTCGACGCCGGCCTCCTCCAGCAGCGCGTAGGAGGCTGTCACGATCTCATCGCCGGAGTAGGCGTTTCGCGCCGCGTGCGTCGGCCTGACACCGAGCGAGAGCAGGTGCAGTGCGCTCGCCTCGTCCAGCGCCCAGATCCCGGTGTCGGTGACGGGCAGCGTCACCTCGCCCACGGCGGAGCGCACGGTGACCTCCGGTCCGCCTGGCTGCCGCGGCGCGGCGTCGCCCGGCCCGCAGGCCGTGACGGCGAGCAGCGTCACGGCCGCGAGCCCGCGGAGTGCGGTCCGCACCCTCAGCCCACCTCCGTCGCGCTCTCGCGGTCGAGGCGCCAGGAACGGGCATGGTCGTACTGGTCGTAGAGCCGGGCGAAGAGTCCACCCGTGGCCCGTAGCCCCGCAGGAGTGCCCGCCTCGGCAACGTGTCCGTTGTGGAGGGTGAGCACGTGATCGGCGGCGTCGAGGGTGGCGGGGCGGTGGGCGATGACGAGCACGGTGCGCCCCCGGTCGGCGGCCAGCCTTGCGATGGCCTGGCTTACGGCGCGCTCGTTCTCGGGGTCCAGCGCGGACGCGGCCTCGTCGATGAGCACGATGCGGGCCTGCTTGAGGAACGCGCGGGCGATGGAGACGCGCTGGCGCTCGCCACCGGAGAGCCGCGACCCGCCCTCGCCGACTCGGGTGTGCCAGCCCTCGGGCAGCCGCTCGACTACCTCGTCGAGACGGGCCGCGCGCGCCGCCTCGGCCAGCTCGGCGTCGGTGGCGTCGGGCTTGGCGAGCCGCAGGTTCTCCTCGATCGTGTCGTCGAAGAGGTAAACGTCCTGGAACACCACGGCAATGCTGTCCAGCAGTGTCCGCTGATCCAGCTCACGCACGTCGACGCCGCCGATGCGGATCGAGCCCTCCTGGGGATCGAAGAACCGGGCGATCAGCCGGGTCACCGTGGTCTTGCCCGATCCGGAAGGCCCGACGATCGCGGTCGTGCTGCCCGGCGCGCACGTGAACGACACGCCCGCGAGCGCGGGTGTGCTGCCGCCGGGATAGGTGAAGGTGACGCCGGACAGCTCCACCGACGTGCCGGGCAGCTCGGTCACCGGCCGGTCGGCCTCGGGCAATGGGGGTGTCGCGAGCAGCGCCCGGACCCTGCCGACAGCGTTGTCCATGGCGTGCAGGGCGCCGATCAGCTCCACCAGGTTGCCGAGCGGCTCGAGGAACCGGACGGCCAGCACCAGCAGTGCCACCACCTCGGCCACCCCGAGCGTGCCGTCGAGCAGCAACAGCGCACTGACGACGAGGATCGCGACGAACCCCGCCATGATGACGCCGGTGTAGGTGAGGTCGGGAGCCATGGAGCGCCGGAGCCCGCGCCGGTAGACGGTGCGGTGTTCGTCGAGTGCCTCGCGCATCCGCGTCGTGCCGGTGGAGCTCTGGCCTGCGGCTCGGAGCACCGGCTGGGCCTGCCCCAGCTCGATCGCGCGGCCCGCGATGTCCGCGGCTGCCTGCTCCAGTTCGACGTCGGCGATCGAGGCGATGCGGCCGGCCCTGCGCAGTGCCAGCAACGCGACGGGCATGATCACGGCGAACAGCAGCGCGACGCGCCAGTCCACCGCGACCGTGACACCGATGATCGTCAGCGGCGTGAGCGTCGCGGTGATGGCGGGCCCGCCGATGCTCACCGCGAGGTTGCCGATGTTGGCGGCGTCGGCGGTGGTGGCGCGGGCGAGGCGGGCCTTGTGCTCGGGCGTGAACCAGCCCAGTGGCAGGGACGCCGAGTGGTCGATCAGCCTGCGCCGCAGCTGCCCGGCGAGATCGGAGCTGGCGGCGAACCCGACCGGGGTGGCGATCACCGTCAGCACGCCGTAGACCACGAGCCCGGCCGCGGCGGCGACCAGCCACGGCGCCGCCGCACCGAAGTCGGGCTCGGGCCGCAGCAGGGCACGCAGGATCGGGATGAGGGAGCCGAGCAGCAGGCCCTGCAGCACGGCTTGTACCGCGGTGAGGGCGCCGAGGCGCAGCAGCAGCCCGGGCTGCGGGACGAGGCGGTGGAGGTGCCGGATCACGCGGTGACCCCCGCCCAGGCGCGCCGCAGGCCGGCGTAGACGCCGCCGGCGGCGACGAGGTCGGCCGCGGAGCCGGTCTCGACCACGCGCCCCTCCCGCAGCACGACGACCGTGTCGCCGCGCCCGCAGACGAAGGTCGCGACGGTGAGCCCGGAGTTGAGCCGGTCCAGCACCGACTCCGGTGCGGTGTCCGTGCACTGCAGCGCGGCGAGCGATGCGCCGGGAAGGCGCGGGAGAATCGCGAAAGGCCGATGGTAGGTCATGCCGGGTCTCCGTTCTGCTGGGCGGCCCACATGCGGGCGTAGCGGCCGCCGGCTTCGATGAGGTCGTGGTGGGTGCCGCGTTCGACCAGCCGTCCGTCCTCGAGGACGAGGATCTGGTCTGCTCCGGCAATGGTGTGCAGGCGGTGGGCGATCACGATCACCGTCTTGCCCGCGATCAAGCGCGACAGTGCACTGTGGACGGCTGTCTCGCTGTCCGGGTCGAGCGAGGCCGTCGCCTCGTCAAGCACGACGATCGGCGCTCGCGACAGGATCGCCCTCGCGATGGTGAGCCGCTGGCGCTCGCCGCCGGAAAGGCCGCCTCCGTCGCCGAGCACGGTGTTGTAGCCGTCCGGCAGCCTCTCGATGACATCGTGGATCTGCGCCGCCCGTGCGGCGGCGCGCACCTCGTCGTCAGTCGCGCCGGGGTTGCCGATGCGGAGGTTCTCGGTCACGGTGTCACGCAGCAGCATGACGTCCTGGAACACCAGCGACATCGACGACAGCAGCGTGGACGCCGCCATGTCCCGCACGTCCACGCCGCCGAGGCGGATGGCGCCGCCGGTGACGTCGTAGAAGCGCGGGATCAGGCTGGCCATCGTGGACTTTCCCGCGCCGGAGGGGCCCACCAGCGCGGTGATGGTTCCGGGCTCGCACACCGCGCTCACGTCGCGGACGGCGTCGGTGTGGCCGTCGTAGGAGAACGTGACGCGGTCCAGCTCGAGTCGGGAGCCCTCCGGGCTGAGTGGCCGGGACGGCTCGGGCAGTGGTTCCATCCCGAGCAGTGCCTCGATGTTCTGCGCGCAGACCCGGCCCTTGCGCAGTGTCTGCGTGCCGTGGATTGCCGGGTTGATCGACGTCGGCAGGCCGATCCCGACGACGAGAAACGGCAGCAGTTCCGTCATCGACAGCTGCCCGGCGTGCACGAGCGCCAATCCCGCAGCGCCGAGAATGCCGAGCAGGGCCATCTCCGAGGCCAGCAGGCGCGAGGCCGCCGTGCTGTAGCGGGTCTCGTCCGCCCACGCGGCCAGCGCCGCCGCCTGTTCGCGGACGGCCTCGCCGAAGCGCTCCAGCACACGTCCTCCGGTGCCGAACGCCTTGACCACGCCGATACCGTCGGCGTACTCGACACTCGCGGCGCTGATTCTCGACTCGGCCGCGAGGAGCCGGTTCATGTGCAGCGTCATCGACCGCATCGCGATCCGGTAGCTGATGCCGAGCAGCGCGAGCGATCCCGCGGTCACCAGTGTCATCACCGGGTTCACGGAGGCGAGGTAGAACAGTCCGAGCGCGACCGCGGTGGTGGCGCCGACCAGTTCGCCCAGCGCGTGCGCGATGAGCTGGTGCATCTCCTCGAGGTCGTTGGTCATCCGTTTCTTGACCGAGGCCGAGCCGTTGGCGCGGAACCAGCCGAGGGGCAGCGAGCCGAGGTGGCGCACCATCCGCACGCGCAGATCGTGCAGGGTGCGAGCGTCGGCGTAGTGCCCGAGCCGCGAGCTGGCGAACACGAGCACCAGACGAAGGCCCGCGCCGGCGGCGCCCAGGGCCACCCAGCCCCAGATCGCGCTCGGGGAGTAGCCGCCCGCGAGGGCCAGCGTGGCGATCTCGGCGACGGCGACGTAGGGCACGAAACCGGCGGCGGTCGCCAGCGCGGAGAGCACGGCGCACCCCACCAGGTGGGCTCGCACGGGCGCAAGCAGCCGGGCGAGCGCGCCCGTGCGCGCCAGGCCCGCGGCCGCGGCCGACGGTCTCTCGGTCGCCGGCTCCGGTTTGGGGGTCGTGGGCCGGGAGTCGGTGATGGTCATGGTCCTCCGCGGGTTCGTGGTCGCAATGAGCGAGACTGACAGCCGACTGACCGTCAGTCAGTTACTGTATGAGGTAAGGCTGCCCTATGCAAGGCCGGGGCGGCGCGCGGCCGGCGCGCGGCTGTCCGGCCGCGGGTAGCCTGTGCCTCGGTCGAAGGGAGTGCGGTGACGCGAACGAAACCTGCCGAGCAGCGGCGCAGTGAGCTGCTCGACGCGGCGGAGGCCCTGCTGCAGCGCGATGGCGCCGACGCGTTCACCGTCGACGACGTCACCTCGGGCGCCGGTGTCGCGAAGGGCACGTTCTATCTGCACTTCAGCAACAAATCCGAGCTGCTTCAGGCACTGCGCGAACGCTTCGTGCGCCGCTTCGCCGACGCGCAGCTGGCCGCCGCGCGGCAGGCGAGCGGGGTCGAGAGCGTCGAGCGGTGGATGCGCGCGGGCGTCACCGAGTACCTGCGGGAGCTGAGCCTGCACGACCTGCTGTTCCACCCGACGAGCGGGATCGAGCGGGACGCGCCCAATGCCGCGGTGGACGCGCTGGCCGAGCTGCTCGGCCGGCTCGACCCACCCGTGCCCGATCCGCCGGTGACCGCGGTGATCCTCTACTCGGCCATGCACGGCGCCACGGACCACGTGGTCCATACGCCAGCGGACGAACAGCGCGTGCTCGACGGGCTCACCCGGCTCTGCCGCGCCCTGATTCCCGCGCGCTGACCGTCAACCGGTCTCAGGGGATGTCGCGCCGCAGGGAACTCACCGTGGCGAGCGCGGCGACGGTCACGGCGTAACCGAGGAGCACCGCGAGTCCGGCGAGCGGCGGCAGCAGCGTGGTCACCGTTCCGGTGTCGGCGGCGACGGCCTCGGTCAGGTAACCGAAGTCCGTCAGCGCCGCGCTCGCTCCACCGGGCAGATACGGGTACACGGCGTTGACGCCGGGGAGCACCAGCACGACGATCTCCCCGAGCGAGAAGTAGCCGAGCACCGCGCCCACCGCGGCGAGCTGGTGCCGCACGAGTGCGCCGATGCCCCCTCCGACCACCGAGTACACGACCATCGCGGTCGCGGCACCGAACAGCGTGGTGAGGACCTCCCCCGGCGGCGCGCCGAGCCGGGTACCCGCGACAGCGGTGGTGCCGTAGAGCGCCGCGAGTGTGCCCGCGGTAACCACCAGCGCGTACCCGGCGCCGACGATGGCGAGCGCGGCCAGCTTGGCGGCCAGCACCCGGCCCCGGCGGGGTTCGGCGAGCACCGTGTGGCCGAACGTCTGATGGCGGAACTCGCCCGTCACGGCGATCGCGCCGATGAGTGCCGGAACGAACAGGGTCGTGGTGGCGAGCCCGAGCATCATCCGCACGCCCTCGTGCGTGGTGAGCGCGGGCATCGGCGGATCGAAGTTCTCCGGCCCGATCACGGCGAACAGCGCGGTGAACCCGCAGCCGAGGACGAGCGCGGCGAGCAGCGACCAGTACCACAACCGGTTCGCGCGGAACCGGAACAGTTCGGCGGCGATCAGGCGCATCAGGCGGCTCCGTTCGTGAGGCTCAGGAAGACCTGCTCGAGCGACCGCGCCGGAGCGCCATCCTCACCGGCCGCGGCGAGCACCTCGCGCAGCGGACCCGCCGTGACGAGCCTGCCCTCGGCGATGATCACCACGTCGTCGGCCATGACCTCGAGCTCGGCGAGCACGTGACTCGACACCAGCACCGTGCGTCCCTCGGCGGCGAGCCGGGTGAGCAGGTCCCGTAGCCAGGCCAGGCCCTGGGGGTCGAGCCCGTTCGCCGGTTCGTCGAGTACGAGCACACCGGGATCGCCCAGCAGTGCGGTGGCCAGCGCGAGGCGCTGGCGCATCCCCGTCGACAGCGTTCGCACCCGGCGCGCCGCGAAGGTGGCGACGCCGGTCTGCTCGGCCGCCGCGTCCAGCTGCCGGACCGGGTGGCCACTCAGCCGCGCGTGCAGCCGCAGGTGGTCCAGACACGTCATGGCGGGATGGGCCCGCATCGTGTCCAGCACCGCGCCGACGGTGCGAGTCGGATGTTCGAGCTCGGCATAGCGGCGTCCGCCGATCGTGGCCGATCCCGTGTCCGGGGAGACGAGTCCGAGCATGATCCGCATAGTGGTGGACTTCCCGGAACCGTTGGGGCCCAGGAAACCCGTGATCGCGCCCGGCCTCACGGTGAAGGAAAGCTCCTCCACAGCGCGGACGTGCCCGAACCGTTTGCTCACCCCGTCGACGTCGATCCGCATGCGCGACCACCCCCTGATTGTTCCAGTCTTGGTAATGTTACCAACCTTGGGAACAATCAGCACGGCGGGGCCCCACCATCGCGAGGCCGCTCCCGGAGCCGCGCGGCTGCGCAGGCGTGCTGGCTGAGCGGCTGAGCCGCGACGAGCCGCGAGGAACACCGCCGCGGGTCCCTTCCTGGCGGCCGCGGCGCTTCCGGCGCGACAGGCCCGCGGGGGCCGACGGTGCCACCGGCTCCCGTCGGCGAGTCCGGTCACGCCCGCCATGGTCACCCTCGCCGAACAGTCCCGATAGGACGGTCCAGCCAACGTGGCGGACCCGGCCGTCGCGGTCGGTGCGCGGACCGCCCCTCGACAGTGATCAGAGTGACGTGAAGTCCGGCTTTCGACCGTTGGAGAAGGCATCGATGGCCTCGGCGTGCGCGGGGCTGCGCATCGTGAGTGTCTCGTAGGCGATCGACGTGTCCAGGATCGAATGGGCGAGCTGCTTCAGGCCGACATTCACCGACACCTTGCTCCACCGGATGGCCTCCTGTGCCCCCGAAGCAAGGCGCGCGGCCAGTTCATCGACAGCCCGGTCCAAGTCCTCGGCCGGCACCGCGTGGTTCACGAGTCCCATGTCCGCGGCACGCGTTGCCGAGAGCTGGTCGCCGGTCAGCAGGAATTCCTTGGCTCGCGCGTATCCGACGAGCTGTGGCCAGATGATCGCTCCCCCGTCGCCGGCGACGACACCCGCGGACACGTGCGGATCGCCGATCCGGGCGTCATCAGCCATGTAGACGATGTCGCAGAACAGGGCCAACGTCGCACCGAGACCCAGCGCGTGACCGTTGACCTTCGCGATGATCGGCTTCTCCAGATCGAGCAGGGAGAAGATGATCCGCTTGGCCGATCCCATATCGAGGTAGTGTCCCGTGCGGCCCTGCTCCTCGGCGTCCGCGGCGAAGGCCTTCAGGTCGCCGCCCGCGCAGAAGGCGCGCCCCGCTCCGGTCAGGACGACCACGGACGTCTCGTCGTCAACGGCGACGTCGGTGAAGATGCGGCTCAGTTCCTCGTGGAGCTCGTGGTTGACCGCGTTGAACCGCTCCGGGCGGTTCAACGTCAGAGTCAGCACGGAACCAGCGCGACTGGCGAGGATGTTCTCGTACACGCTGTAGTCGATCACGGCCATTCATGGCTCCTTCGTTTCGCGATCGGTGGCCCGTGCCGCCGTTGCGGCCGGACGGGCGCCCCCTACCGGTTTCACCGGCTCAGGATCGTCACCGTTGCCGCGGCGGCGTCGGGTCCGAGGTATCCCCCGGCGTTCTCGGCGAGACCCGCCTGGGGCTCACCAGCCTGCCGAGCCCCGGCTCGGCCACGGAGCTGGTCCGCCAGCTCGACGACCTGCGCGAGACCGGTGGCCCCGAGCGGATGTCCTCGGCTCTGCAGGCCTCCGCTCGGATTGACCGGGAGCTCCCCGCCGATCCGGGTCGCCCCGTCGCGTAGTTTTGCCACGGCCTCGCCGGGCGCACAAAGCCCGAGTTCCTCGAGCACGATCAGCTCCGCCGGCGCGGCCGCGTCATGGCACTCGACGAGATCGATGTCCTCGGGGCCGACCCCGGCTTGCTCGAACGCACGGAGCGCGGCGGCGGGGAGCAGTTCTCCAAGCACTCCACGGCGCCCGGCCCCCACCACCACAGCGCGCAGGCGAACACCATCTGCGCCCCAACGGCGGGCCAGTTCCGGTACGGCCACAAGCACCGCGGCCGCCCCATCGCTCATGGGCGCGCACATCGGAACGGTGAGCGGGCCGCTGACCGGCCGTGCCGACAGCACCTCATCGACCGTGAGCTGCCTGCTGTACTGAGCCTTCGGATTGCGTGAGCCATGCTCACTGTTCTTGACCGCCACCCTCGCAAAGTCCTCGAGGCTGGCTCCGGCCTGTTCCATGTAGCGGGTCGCCGCACGGGCGTAGAAGTCCATGAACACCGACCCACCACCGGTCGCTCCGAGCTCGGCGAGCACTTCCGGGAGTCGTTCCTGGTCGAGAACGGAGGTCAGCGCGGCGAGGGCCTGGGCCTTGTCATCGGTATGAAGCTTCTCCACTCCGACGGCGAGCGCGGCATCCACCTGACCGGAGGCGACCGACAGCCATGCCTGGTGCAGCGCGGTCGATCCCGACGCACAGGCGTTCTCCACGTTGACGAGCGGGATGCCGGCCACCGCGGTACGGGACAGGGCGTGCTGACCTCGCACGGACTCCTGTCCCTGGAGCAGTCCGGAAAGGACGTTGGCGTAGTAGACCATCCCCAGCCCGTCCGTGGCCTCGCCGTGGAGGCCGGCGTCCTCGAGCGCCGAACCGACGGCCTCGGCGGCCAGCCCAGAGAGGGATCTGTCCGGCTGCTTGCCGAAGGCGGTCATCCCCACCCCGGCCACGACAACGTCCCGCACGGTCATTCCTCTCTCCAGTGCCAATCCTAACTAACTGACTAGTATAGTGATGATAACCGGGAACGGAAGAGTCCGGTCCGTGGTCGTGCCACGAGCCAGTGATGCGACGCGGGTGGGCTAGGCTTCGCGCGAGGAGGCGGGATGGCACGGAAGCGCGCCACGAGCGTGCAACAACTGGTCGACGCGGCTGCGCGGGTCTTCGAGCGCAAGGGCTTCGTCGAAGCGACGATCAGTGACATCGCGACCGAGGCCGGCGTCAGCAAGCCGACCGTCTACCAGTACGTAACGTCCAAGCGATGGCTGCTCGAGACCATCGTCGAGCAGATCATCTACCCACTGCGGAACAGCATCGAGGAGATCGTCGCAAGCGACCTCCCGGCACGGGAGAAGCTGATGCGTTACCTGCAGGTGCAGGTGAACTCCGCGATCCGCTACCGCACCTATTACGCGGTGCTCCACGCCGACCAGCACCAGCTCTCACCGAAGGCGCTGCGCAACTACAACTCGTGGGCTCGCGAGGTGAACCACACCGCGACCGGCCTGTTCAAGCTGTGCGCCGAGGAGGGCGTCGTCCGCCCGGATCTCGACGTGATGACGGTGGTCAACCTGATCAACGGGATGATGCTGTCGATCTCGCGCTGGTACGACAGCAAGGGACGCTTGAGCCCAGACGAGCTGCTCGAGCATGCGACACAGTTGCTCTCGGGCTACATCCTCCCTCCCGCTGCCGACTGAATCGATCTCCGCGTTCCGGGCCTCGCCACCGGGTGACCGGTTCCGCCCTGACGACGGGGCCGCGACCGCGGCTGGCCGTTGACGCCCGTACGGCACCGCCATAACATCCGTGAATCAAACCTAACCAGATAGGCAAATTTCGGGCTTTCTGTCCCGCTTGCCGACCAGATCCACGGAGGCCGTCATGAGTCGCTCGGGCACGTCGCTCAGCCGCGTTCAGATCGCCGTATTCACGCTGTTGGTCGGATGGGCCGCCGCGGCCTTGATCCCCGCTGTCGGAAACGTGCAGCCAGCCGGAGTGAGTCTGACCGCATGGCTGCTCGCTGCCTACATGTTCTGTGTCCCGGTCGTGTCGCTCCTGACGACTGACGCGCAAGACGACTGAGTACGCGCCAAGCGCGACACCACGTTCCACGGGGGTTACAAGCAAGGAGATTCGCAATGACGCTGATCATGGTGCTCGGTTACTTCGTGGTCACGGTACTGCTCGGCTGGCTTGCCAAACGGCGCGTGCGACAGTCGACGGACCAGTTCTTCATCGCCGGACGCACGGTGGGAACGTTCACGAACTCCTGGGCATTCCTCGCCACGCTCGCGAGTGGTGGCACGATCATGGCCGCGGTGGGAATGACGCTGTTCCTCGGCCTGCCGTACACGGTGAGCCTCGCCGCGGGCGCAACCTTGGGATTCGCTGTCGCAGCCTTGCTGGTGGCCCGGCCGCTACGCCGCGTGGGAAAGTACACCGTTCCCGACTTCTTCAACGAACGCTTCAACAATCCGCTGATCAGGGTGGCCGCGCCCATCATCATCGTCATCGCGAGCGCGGCATACATGGTCGCCCAGCTCACCGGATCCGGGATCATCGCGAACGCCATCCTCGGCTGGGACTACAAGCTGGGAGTGCTGGTCACCGGCCTCATCTTCGTCCTCTACACCTCCTTGGGCGGCTTTCTCTCCGTCACCTGGAACGACGTGCTGCAAGGCGTCCTGATGGTCGTGATGGTGGTGACCTTCGCGGTGGTGGCCTACTTCTCGGTGCCGAGCTTCGGTGACGTCTATGCGCGAACCATCGACGAGTTTCCGTCGTACGGCGCGGTGGGCGGCGCGCTGTCGAACTGGTCCTACATCGGTGGGTTCGTGACCTCGGCGACCAGTATCTGCGTGCTCCCGCACGTCATCATGCGGGTCTACTCGGCACGCAGCACGCGATCGGCTCGACTTTCGTTGAACTACGCCATGATCCTGTACGGCGTGATCGTGCTGTCGGTGGCGTTCGTGCTCACCCCCGTAGCGGCCACCCTGCCGAACATCGCGGAGCTGAAGCCGGATGCGGTCTTCTTCGCGCTCTCCGCGTCGGTGCTGTCCCCGGCGTTGCAAGGACTCATGGCAGCCGCCGTCCTGGCGGCGGTCATGTCGACCACCGCCGGGCTCCTGATGGCGTGCAACTCCGCAATCGGCAACGACCTCTACGCGCGGGTGATCAACCCACGGGCCTCGTCGAAGCAGGTCGTCCGGGTGTCCACCGTCTCGACCTGGGCGGTCGGCATCATCGCCATCCTGTTCGCGTTGAATCCGCCCGAGTTCCTGGTGGTGCTGTACGTGGCCGCCGTCGGTTTCCTGGCTTCGGCGTTCTTCGCGCCGATGATCCTCGGCATCTGGTGGCCTCGATGCACTTCCATCGGCGCGGCGGCCGGCATGGTCGCCGGGGCAGGGGCGTTCCTGGCGTGCTATCTCGGCCTCGATCTGCCGAACTCCTCCGAGGTTCTCATCGGCATCCCGGTCTCGATCGTTGTCACGGTGCTCGCCAGTCTCACTGGTCGACCTTCGGCCCGAGAGCAGGCAGTGGTGGCCAAGGTCCGCGGTACCGCCACGGCTGCCACGGCCGGTGGCGACCACTGAGCCGACGCCGGTAGCCGCCGCGACGTCGGCAAGAGACTCCGGATGGGGTGGGCTTCGTCGAAGGCCTGCCCCATCCGGATGCTCGGCCGGCTCGCCGTGACGCGGACCCCGCCGTACGGGCAGTTGATCCCACAGGCGTCACCGCCGAGCCGCAGGCGTCGTGGCCCGTGCACAAAGACTCCCCGCGCGAAGTGCCGCGCGGGGAGTCGGTCATAAGGGCCGAACCCTATTGCGCCGCCAACCGGGTAGCGGCGTCGAGCCGGATGCACTCGCCGTTGAGGTAACCGTTCTCGGCGATGTTGCGCACCAGCTGCGCGAACTCAGCGGGCCGGCCCAGCCGACGGGGCTCGGTGATCATCCGGAGCAAGCCGTCCTGGACCGGCGCCGGCAACCCTGCCGCCATCGGCGTCTCGAACAGTCCCGGGGCGATCGCGTTGACCCGGATCCCATGGCCGGCGAGGTCACGGGCTGCAGGCAGGGTGAGACCGATGACGCCGGCCTTGCTCGCGGCGTACGCCGCCTGTCCCGACTGCCCTTCGTACGCCGCGCCGGACGAGGTGTTCACCACCACGCCCCGCTCGCCGTTCTCCGGTTCGTTGCGGAGCATGGCGGCGACGGCGAGCCGCATCACGTTGAAGGTGCCGCTCAAGTTGGTCCTGATCACTCGGTCGAAGTCTTCGAGGGCCGCCGGGTGGCCGCCGCGGGAGACGATCTTCGCGGCACCGACGATGCCCGCGGTGTTGACGTTCAGGTGGATGGCGCCCAACTGGCGCAACACCTCGTCGACGGCCCGCTCCACATCGTCCGGATCCGTGACGTCCACGGCCAGGGCGAGTCCGCCACCGATGTCGCGGACGGTCTCCTTGGCCTGTGCCTCATCCCGGTCCAGCACGGCGATCGCGACGCCATGCTCGGCGAGGTCCGCGCAGACCGCACGCCCCAGGCCCGAAGCGCCGCCGGCGACGAGCGCCACTTTGTTCGTGAGTTTCATGGAGCCTCCTCAGTCGTCATCGGCCGTTCAGCGGCCACTGAACCTCGGGGCGCGTCGTTCCACGAACGCTCGCAGTCCCTCGTCGAAGTCCCCGCTGCCGGCCGCATACCGCTCGCACTCAGCGAGCTCGAGTGCGAGAGCCTGCTCCAGCGGCTGATCCAGCCCCTGCTCCACCACCCGCTTCATCGCGGCGAGGCCGGCGGCGCTGTGGGTGGCGAGCTGTTCGGCCAGCTCCTGCACCCGCGCGCGCAGCTCGTTCGCGGGCACGACCTCGTTGACCACGCCGCAGTCGCGCATGCGCACCGCGTCCCAGGACGCAGCGGTGAACAGCAAGTACTTGGCCCGGTTGCTGCCGAGCTTGCGCGGCAGCCGGATCGCGCCGCCCCCGCCAGGAAACATCCCGTACCTGGCGTGGCCATCGCCGATCGCGGCGTCCTCCGAGGCCAGCACGAGGTCGCAGGCGAGCATCAGCTCGAAACCGCCGGCGACGACGTTGCCGTGTACCGCGGCGAGCACCGGCAGCGGGTGACGGGTGATCGCGGTACAGAGCTCGGAGACGGAGCGCAGAAACCCGGACAGCTGCCGCGCTCCGGCCCCGTCCGGGTCCCGGGCCAGCACCATCTTCAGGTCGGCCCCCGCGCAGAACGAAGGGCCGTTCCCGGCCAGGATCACCACACGGGCATTCCGGTCGGCCTCAGCCTGCCGCAGCCCGTCCGCGATCCCGGCGACCACGTCGGCCGACAGAGCGTTGTGGGCGGCAGGACGGTTGAGCGTAATCCACGCCGCCGGGCCACGGAGTTCGTAGAGAACGGGTGGCTCGGCGTTGTCGGATTTGGACTCGGACACGATGTAGCGCGCTCCTCACTCCCCCGACAACACCGCGCCGTCGGAGGATCAATCGGATGGTTCTGGTAGAGATCAGGCCCGCCCCAGTCCGTCGGCGGCCGCGAGAAAACGTTCCCGCACCTCGCGGCGCAGCACCTTCCCGATCGGGGTCTTGGGCAACGCGTCGGCGAACCGGACAGCCGTGACCTTCTTGTACGAGCCGACCCGTTGCCGGGTCCACTCGATCAGCTCCTGCTCGGTCACCTCACTGCCCTCGCGGACCACGACCACCGCGTGCGGGGTCTCGCCCCACTTCGGATGGGGGACGCCGACAACGGCGGCCTCCTGTACGGCGGGGTGGGCGGCCAGCGCGTTCTCGAGCTCGGCGGGCCAGATGTTGAACCCTCCGGAAATGATCAGGTCTTCCTTGCGGTCGGCGAGATAGAGAAAGCCGTCCTCACTCAGGTATCCCATGTCCTTCGTCCGGACCCCGCCGTCGGGGGTGAACCGGGCCGCGGTCCCGGCCTCGTCTTTCCAGATGCCCGACATCGTGCACGGTGCGTGTGCGACGATCTCTCCGACCTGGCCGGGCGGGAGGACGTCGCCGTTCTCGTCCTCGATCCGCACGCACGCGTTCGGACTCGGCCGGCCCGCCGAGGAGAGCCGGTTCCGGTCCGACGGGCCGTCCACCCGGTGGTGCCGGGGCGTGAGCACCGCGATCGGGACGACCTCGCTCTGGCCGTAGAGCTGATACATGATGTTGCCCCACAGGCCGAGCGCCTTGACGAGCGTTGTCTCCGATATCGGAGCCGCGCCGTACATGACCGCTCGCAGACTGGAGAGGTCCTTCGTCCCCGCCGCGGGATGGTCGGTGATCATCTGGATCATCGTGGGCACCACCAGGGTGGTGGTGACCCTTTCCCGCTCCACGAGTTCGAGGAAGGATCCCGGGTCGAAGCCCGGCATGACGATCGTGGTCGACCCCGCGGCCAGCAACGGATAGATGAACATGCCCGCAGCGTGCGTGAGTGGCCCCGCGGCGAGATAGCGATCCTCCTCGTCGAAACTGGGCAGCACCATCGCGAACTCGTTGCCCATGCCCATGGTCGCGCGGACCGAGATCACGATTCCCTTGGGCAGCCCCGTGGTACCCGCGGAAAACCGGATGACGTGCGGATCATCGTCGCCCAGCCGCACGTCAGGTTGCTCGGGGGACGCCGCCGCGAGCACGTCGTCGTACCGGCTGGCTCCGGGTGTTACGTCGGCATCGCCGAGCACGATCACGTGGCGCAGTCCGGTGATCTCCTCGAGCTGGCCTGCCATCCGTTGGTAGTGGCCTGACTGGATGATGAGGGCCTTGGCGCCGGTGTGCTCGATCAGGTACCGATGGCGCTCGGGCGCGTCGTGGGCGTGCAGCGAGCAGCGAACGAAACCTCCGATCGCCGTCCCGACGATCTGCTCCAGCGATTCGAGGCAGTTGTCGCCGAGCAGGGCGACCCGGTCGCCCCGCTCGAGACCACGGTCGGCCAGCGCGTTCGCCAGTCGGCTCGCTCGTTCGCCCAGCTCGGCATAGGTCAGGGTCCGTTCCTCGCATTTGACCGCGATCCGATCGCGGTAGTCCTGCGAGACCCTGCGCAGAAGTCGTGCGGGATCCATGCCTTCTCTCCCTAGTTGTCGCCGCCGACCGGCACATCGACCGTGGTCGCCACCAGCGAGGCGGTCCCGGTCAGCCCCTGGGCGGCCTCGAAGAAGCCCTCGGCGACAGCGAGGAGCAGTTCGGTGCCGTCGGCACCGCCGAGGGCGCACGAATAGAGGTTGGCGCCGCCCGGTGCCGCGATCTCGTCGGTGATCCGGCCGTCCGGCGAGACCCGCACGCATCGCCGCCCCGCGGCGTCGGCCACCCACACGTGGTCGTCGCGGTCGATGGTCAACCCGTCCGGAGCCAGTTCGAGCGCACCGAGCATCTCGGCGGCGCCGCCCGGCTCGGGCGTGTCACCGAACTGCGCCAGGGTGCGCCGGTCGGTGAGCGATCCGTCGTTCTCGATGGTGAAAGCGGTGAGCCTGCCCGCGAAGGTCTCGGCCACGACCAGCGTGCGCCCGTCAGCGGTGACCACGATGCCGTTGGGACACCAGAGGTCGGACGCCGCGACCCGCGCGGTGCCGTCGGGGTCCGCACACAGCAGGTCGCCGGGCACAGGGTCGGCGCCGTCGACGATGGCGAAGCCGATGCTGCCCACCCACGCCCGTCCGGCCCCGTCCACGCACGTGTCGTTGATCCAGTGCTCCGAAAGCCCGGAGAAGTCGGCGTGCTGGGTCACCTCCCCGTCCGGGGCACGCCGCAGCAACCGTCGGTCCCTCATCGAGACCACAAGCATCGAATCGTCGGGGAGCCAGCCGAGCCCGGAGCACAACGCGTCGACGCACATGATCTCGGACGACTGCCCGTCCCGATCCAGGCTGAGCACAGCGCCGCGGAACGCGTCCGACGCGTACCAACTGCCGTTGTGCCAGCGAACGCCCTCGAAATAGTCGCCGCCCGTGGCCAGCGTGCGGAATTCCGTACCCACGTTCTTGCCCTTTCGGTTGGGACGGCACGATGGGCGGCGTCGCAGTACCACCTGCCCGCACCCCGGTCGCGCCTCGTACTCACAGGCCGTACGACCTGCCGATGATCTCGCGCTGGATCTCGCTCGTACCGGCGTACACCGTGCCCGCCACCGACTCCCGGAGGTGGCGTTCCATGTCGTGTTCCTTGGTGTAGCCGGCACCGCCCAGCAACTGCATTCCCTCGATGGCCAGCCGCTTGGCGGTCTCGGTGACCTTGAGCTTCACCATCGATGCCTCGCGAGGCACCTGGCGGTTCGGATCTTCATCCAATTTGGACGCGAGATCGTAGACGAGCAGGCGACAGCACTCCAACTCGGTGGCGAGATCGGCCATCCGGTGCCGGATCGCCTGGAAGCTCCCGATCGGCCTGCCGAACTGTTCTCGCTGGCGCACGTATTCCAGTGCGTCGTCGAACGTGCGTCGCGCACGACCGAGGAACATCGTGCCGCACATGAGGCGGTCGGTGTTGAGGCAGCTCATCATCTGCCTCCACGCCCCGCCGACCTCGCCGATGACGCGATCGGCAGGCACCACCACATCGGTGAAGTAGACGTCGTTGACCTCGTCGCCGCCCAGGGTGGGGATCGGCCGCACCGTCACGCCCGGAGCGTCGGCGGGCACGTCGAGCATGGTGATGCCGCTGTGCTGATCCTCGCCCTGGCCGGTGCGGCACAGCACGAGGATCCGCGAAGCGAGGTGCGCACACGAGATCCAGGTCTTCTGCCCGTTGATGACGTAGTTTCCGCCACGCAACTCGGCCCTGCAACGGAGTGATGCCGCGTCGGACCCGGTGTCGGGTTCACTGATCGCGGTCGCGAGCAGCTCACCGCGGCACACCGACGTGAGAATGTCCTGCTTCTGCGACTCGGTTCCGAACCGCTCGACGACGGAGGCGCTCACCAAAGCGACCGCCAGTCCGTACAGCGGCGCCTGGCCGTACGCCAACTCCTCTACCAGGTGACACGCATCGGTGGCGCTTCCGCCGCCACCTCCATACGCCTCGGGCAGGGCACAACCCACCCAGCCGAGGTCGGCCACCTCCTGATGCAGCGGTTGGCTGTGGGTCAGCCGGCCGCCGTCCGTCAGCGCCAGCCGCTGCTCCCGGGTGCCGCATTTGCGTTTGGTGAACTCCCGCAGGGCGGCGACGAACTCCTGCCGCCCCGCGTCAGCGGCTGTGACTGTCTCCATGCTCGATCCTCTCGTGCAGGTACGGGCCTTCGTCGCCCACGTGCTCACGGGCCGCCACGACACCTACGCGGTGCCGCCGTTGTCGATTCGGTAAAGCAGGCCCGATGTGAACGAGGACTCGTCACTGACGAGGTGGACGGCAACGGCCGCGACCTCTTCCGCGGTTCCCCATCGACCCTGCCTGGTGGCGAAGTACTGGTCGACGCTCATGCCGAGCCCGCGTGCCAGGACGTCCGAGCCTTGCGCTGCCGCGGCGGTCTGAATCAATCCGGGGACGATGGCGTTCACCCGGATTCCGTCCTCGCGGAGCTCGACCGCGGCCGTGCGGGTCATCGCTTCCACGCCGGCCTTGGCAGCCGAGTACGCGGCCATCCCAGGCATCGCCCGGCCGGCGGCAATCGAGGAAAGGTTGAGAATGGCTCCTCCGCCTCGCCGGATCGCGCGCGCGGCGTGCTTGATGCCGTGAAAGGTGCCATCGAGGTTGACCTGAACGACCCGCCGCCACTGCGTCTCGTCCAGCTCGATGATCTTCGAGCCGACGCCGAAGCCGGCGTTGTTGACCATGACATCCAGCCCGCCGAGCTCCGCCACGGTTGAGTCGATGGCCTTGGCCACCTCGGAGCTGCTGGTGACATCGCACGGGACGAACCGACACCTGGGCCCCAGCCGTTCGGCCAGCGCCTTGCCCTCCACCTCCTCGACGTCCGCGATGGTCACCGCGGCGCCCTCGGCGACGAACCTGGCGACGATCGCCGCTCCGATGCCGTGTGCCCCGCCCGTCACCACGGCGACCTTGCGCGTCAGTCGACCGGTCATGAGCGTGCCCGGATGATCGGCCGATACTCCGGCTTGCCCTTCTCCCCCGCGTAGACGTCGTGCACCACGAAGGAGTTCGGGTTGCCGAGGAAGAGGGAGTGGTTGGTCACCAGGACGCGGTCATCCAGGAACGCCACCGAGGCCGGGTCGTCGAAGGGAACTTCCTGGAGCTGGTTCTCCAAGAGGTTGGCCGGGTTGCGGCCGATCTCCCGGCCCTGCGGGGAAACCACGACAACCGACTTCGCGAGCGCCATGGCGATGTAGATGTTGCCCGACTCCGCGATGGCGAAGCCGTCGATGCCGTCCAGCGGCTTGCTCTGCCAGAAGGTCTCGAGTGCTCCCGGACTGCCGTCCGGCCGGATGTCGAGGGTGTAGAGCTTGCTGGTGTCGACCCGCGGCAGGGGCCCGTCGAAGGGTCCGGTGAGAGTCTGGGCGAACATCAGCGTGTCCTCGTCCACGAACGCGATGCCGTTCGCGCCGAGAACGCTTTCGATGCGCGGATCGGAGAACCAGACCTCGGCCTTGCCGCCGCCCGGCGGAACGCGCCAGATCAGGGCCTGACCGACATCGGTGACGTAGAGCGAGCCGTCCGGGCCGAAGGTCAGCCCATCAGGCACCACACACTGGGTGACCAGCACCAGGGCGGGAAGCGACACGCAAAGATCCTTCACCTGATGGAACGTCGCGTAGTCCCGCTGTTCGCCGGTCCTGGGATCGAGTGCGATGACCCGCTGCGGGTACCGATCGAGTGCGTAGACGATGCCGTCGCCGTCCTGAGCGAGACCGACGATCCCGGCGCCACGATTCGGGTCCTGGCCTTCGATCACATACTCTCGGGTCAGGTGCCCGCCCGGGTCATAGGCGAAGATCTTGGAAGGCCCCTTGGGAATCTCGGTGATGTGCTGCTGGGTGCCCACATAGACGGTACCGTCGTCGGCCACCGTGATGCCCTCTGGGTGACCCGGATCCGGAACTTCGGCGAATACCCTTATGTCAAGCCATTCGCGTTCAGTGGCACCCGTTTCGGCCCCAGCGACGGCTCCGGTCGCGCCTCCCCACAGGGCAACGGTGGCGGCCATCGCGGTCGCCAGCAAAACCGCCGATCGCCGCCTCCGCCCGTTCGCAGAACACATCGTTGTGCCTTCCTCGTCCTGGTTGTCCACAATAAATTTCCTTACTGGTTAGTCAAGATAATAGCATCGGACCCGAAGGCGTCAACACCGGCCACCACCAGGGCTCACAGCCGGGCAGCGCCGTCTTCGCGTGCTCCGAGCTCAGCCCACCGGGGCCGGCAATCGACCTGGACCGCGAGACAGACCAGCTCTGGGTCACCGACATCACCGAGCATCCGGCCACCGACTCCGCGGCAACGAGCCGACCTGGCCACCTCCGCACTCGGGATGGCCATCGAATCCCGCGGCACCGCCGACCAGGTCCCCGGCGGTATCATCTACGGCGACCACGGCACCCAGTTCACGTCCTGGACCTTCACCGAACGCGCCCCTCGCGCCGGCCGGCTGCCATCATCGGGCACCGTCGGCGATCCGTACGACACGCCCTGGCCGAAGCATTCTTGCCCTGCATGCAGACCGAGCTACTCGATCGGCAACGCTGGCCGACCCGCGTCGAACTCGCCAACGCGATCTTCGAGTACATCGAAGGGTTTTACAACCGCCACCGCCGACACTCCGCACGGGACCGGATGAGCGTGCGAACGTCGCGCCGCCGGCGCGTTCGTGGGACTGAACAACGTGGCGGCCCACGTGGCTCCTGCGACACTTGGCATCGTCTCGGCGGGGAAACGGGCGAGGACGGGTAAGGGTCGACGTCCCCTTGTGACGTGGCGTGTGCGTGCGTCAGCTCCACCGTGATCGCTTGAGGCAAGCGATTTCCCCTCGTGCCGGGCGCGACCTGCGCTCGGAAGGATCACACCCGGTCACGAAGCGGGCAGGACCAGCACCGTCCAGCTCACGACGGGCGCGATCACGACCAGCGACATCCCCCAAACCATGAGCCCGCCGAAGACCTTGTCCCGCTGGTCGGCAGGCGCGTTGGCCACAGCGAGAGCGCCCATGGTCGACAATGGGCTGCAGTCGACCACGGAACTGGAGACGCACAGCGCCACCACGACAGCCAGGACTCCGATGTCGCCGTTGAGCAGGAACGGTGTCGCCAACGGGATGACCGCGCCCAGCAGCGCGGTCGTCGAGGCGAAAGCCGACACGACAGCACCGATGAGCAGCAGCACGAACGCGGCGAGCAGCGGCACCCCGATGCCGGCTATTCCACGACCGAGCCAGTCGATGGTGCCCTGCTCCTCGAGCATGGCGACATAGGTCATGATCCCGCCGATGAGCAGCACAGTGGACCACGCCACCTGTTCGACCGCGGTCCTCGCCGTGGCCGGGAACACGAGCGTCAGCACCACGGCGATCGTCAGCGCGACCATTCCCACGTGGAGATCGAAGACGAGTGTCGCGACCACGAGCACGAGCAAAGCCGCGAGCGTGGACGCCCGCTCGAGTGTCAGTCGAGAAGCCTGGGCGATGTCGATCGGAGCGGGTGCACTCGTCGCGACACCGCGCGCTCCTGGCCGGCGTGGCGTCGACGGCCCGCTGGGAGGCTCCCCTGCCGCCGCCGACGCGGGAAGCGGCTCGGAATCGGTCTCGTCCCGGCGGCCGATCAGGTCCCGTCCGCCCAGCGTCAGGAATGCGATCACACCGAGGAGCGCGGTTGCGCCGAAGGTGCCCAAATAGAGCAGTCCCGGGTTGCTGGGCAGTCCTGCCGCGTCGGTTACGCCGTGGACGATCACTCCGTAGATCGCGATCGGCGAGAACCCTCCAGCGGTCGTGCCCTGGATGACCATCATGCTCATCAGCAAGGGCCGGATGCGGTACTGCTGGGCGAAGCGCAATGCCACCGGGATCGTGATGGCGCAGGCCGCGGGTGCCGCGGCGCCGATCGACGTGATGGCGGCGGGGATGAGGAACATCGCCAGCGGCACCAAGCTGATCCGCCCGCCGACAGCCCGGACAGCGGCATGCACGAGCCAGTCGACCGTGCCGTTGTTCTTGGCGAGCGCGAACAGATATGTCACGCCGACGAGGATGACGAACATGCTGCCGGGAAATCCGGACAGCACATCGTCGGCCGGGACACCGTAGGCCAGGCCACCGATGACGAACGCGGCAACGAGGGCAAGCGCACCCATGTTCACGGATGTCACGGTCGCGACGAGAAAGACGCCTCCCAGTGCGAGAAGCGCGATGACTTGAGCGGACACGGATTCCTCGATTCGTCATTGAAGCGAACGGAATGGCAGTGCATCGGTCCGACGACGGTTCTGCTCAGCCGGAGGGCCTCGTCGCACGCAAGTCGGCGAGGATCTCCTCGGTGTGCTCCCCCAGGCCCGGAATCGCCGAAGCCGGGTCGCTCACGCCGTCGAGATTGAACGGTGACCGCAGTGCGCGGACTGGCCCGTTCGGCGAGTCCACCTCGAACCAGCGAGCCCGGGCGGCATGCTGCGGATGCTCCGCCAGCCGCTTGAGGTCATTGACCGCTCCGGTGGGGATGCCCGCTGCCCGCAAGCTTTCCTGGGCATCCTCCTCGGTCAGCGCACGGAAATGACGTTCGATGATCGGCTCGAGTTCCGCTCGGTTGCGTACCCTCGCCTCGTTCGTCGTGAACCGCGGATCGTCGATGAGCTCCGGTGACCGCAGGACCTGCTCGCACAGCCTTCGCCATTGCTGCTGTGTCTGGACGGCGAAGTTGACGAACGCATCGGAGCCAACGCGGTACACGCCGTAGGGCACCATCATGTTGTGCCGCGCGCCCGCGCGCGGAGGCTGCCGCCCCGCGTACAGCTGGTGGTAGGTGGGAGCCATCATCCATTCACTCAGACAGTCGAGCATCGAGATGTCGATGAAGGCGCCCTCACCGGTTTCGCCGCGCCGAAGAACGGCCGCGAGCACAGCCGACAACGCGTACACGGCAGCACACATGTCGGCGACGGAGACACCCACCTTCGCAGGCTCGTCGGGCGAACCGGTCACCGACATCAGGCCTGCCTCGCCCTGAATCAGCAAATCGAAAGCCTTGCGGTCACGATAGGGACCATCCACGCCGTAGCCGGAGATCGCGCAGTTGATGAGCCGCGGATACCGAGAGCGGACCACCTCGCGGCCGTAGCCGAGCCGGTCCACCGCGCCAGGCCCGAGGTTGTGCACGAAGACATCGGCCGCGGACAGCAGGTTCCCGAGCGTGCGTCTGCCCGCATCCGTCTTCAGATCTAGCGCGACACTGCGCTTTCCCCGGTTGGCCCAGACGAAGTAGGCCGACTGTCCCGCCACCACCGTGTCGTAGCCGCGGGCGAGATCACCGCCGTCGGGCCGCTCCACCTTGATCACATCGGCACCAAGATCGGCCAGGTGCCGGGAACACAACGGGGCAGCGACGGCATGCTCCAGTGAGACCACCCGCAAACCGGTGAGAGGCCCGGCGGACACGGAGCTGTCGTCGTCCCTTGGGCCGGACGAGGTGGATCTATCGAACATGACTGGCCTGCCCTTCGGTTCGGGGAGATTCGGCCGTGCCCGGCCGCGGGGACTGGCGACCGGCGTGGTGATGCCATCAGGTTAGGGAGCAGGCAGGCGTGACTCTTCGTTACATCGCACGATCTTCGGTCGCGGTCGTCGGAGCTTTCGACGACGGCGACCGCCGAGCCCGCCTCAGGCTGGCGTCATCGTGTGGCTGGCCAGAAACGCCAGGACGGCGGCGCTGGCCTCCTGGCGGCGCTCCAGGAAGTAGGCGTGGCGAGCTCCGCCGAACAACCGCAGCTGCGCACCGGGGATGCGCTCGGCAAGCCGGACGCCGTTGCCGGGCGGTGTCAGGCGATCCGCGGTTCCGTGTAGCACCAGGGTGGGCCTGCCGATGGTGGGCAGTGCGGCCCACGCGTCGTGCGCAGCGCTGGCGCGACGGTGCGCACGACGCGCGTGGTCGCTCATCGATGCGTCGCCGAGCAGGTTCAGCGGGCCGGTGTGCGACCACCGCCGGTGTGGGCCGACCATCAGATCGGTCAACGCCTCGCGCCTCGTGCCGGTATCCGTGTTCAGGGCCCGGATGACGTCGGGGTCCGTGGGCACCGTGCCGTCACCACCTCCGCTGGTGCAGCCCAGTACGAGCGCGCCGACACGGTGGGGGTGATCCAGCGCGAGCCATTGCGCGACCCGCCCGCCCATCGACGTTCCATACACGTGCGCGCGCGTCACTCCGAGCTCGTCGAGGACCGCGATCACGTCCCGCGCGAACCGGCGGGTGCTCCACTCCGCGCCCTTCGGACCGTCGCTGCTACCGGTACCGAGGTAGTCGAAAGTGATCGTCGTGTACGACGACGCGAAGTCGGCTCGCACTGGATCCCACCATCGACGGGAGTTCGCCTGGCCCGCGAGCAGTACAAGCGGCTCCCCCGTTCCTCGGGCCTCGAACCCGATGCGGGCGCCGTCCGGAGCTGTCGCGTGCCGACCGCTCCCCGACCTGTCAGTGCGCACTGTACAAAGCTCCTCTCCTCGATCAACGACGGATGCGATGTTCGTCGAGGAGCTCCGCGAGATGCCGTCCGGCGCGGCTGGGCGATCACCGTCGCTGCTGGTCAGGTCCGGTGCTTGCCGTCCCTCACGAGCGGCGAGCAGCTCGGCCGGCGTGTGGACGGCTACCGCGACGGAGGTGTCCACCTCGCGCACCCCTGCGGCGCGCGGTGCCGCAGCAGGATCGTGCGGTGCGGGGAAAGGAGATGTCGACACGGTTCGCCTGACACCGGCCCAACGCGGCGCTCGAACGACGAATCCCGCGCGACCAAGGGCGGAAGTGCCCCTGCCGCGGGAGGCGGATCAGCCGTTGGTGAGGGCCACGACCTCGCTCGCGAGGTGTGTGAAGTCGTCCACGACCAGGGTCGGCGGGTAGTACTCGTTGCCGAACGGACGCTTCCGGCGGTCGACGAACGCCGTGTGCATCCCGGCGGCCTTCGCGCCAACGCAGTCGAACGCGTGGTTGGCCACGAACAACACCTCGGACGGGTCCAGGGCGACGGCCTTGGCGCCGGTCGCGTAGGTGTTGAAGTGCGGCTTGAACGCGCCGGCCTCCTCAACCGATACCACCCGGGTCCACAGGTGCCCGGTGCCGGAGAACTTCACCCCGGCCTCGAGCATGTCCGGATCGCCATTGGACAGGATGACGAGTTCGAACCCTGCGTTCCTCAGCTTCGTCAGTGCCTCGATGACGTCCGGGAAGGGCTCGAGCCGCTCGATCTCCGAGACCAGGGAACGGACCTCGTCCATGGTGTGCGGGATACCCGCGCGAGTCAGCGTGTAGTCCACGGCCTGCCGGCCGATCTCCCGATAGGGAATGTGCTCGCGCCCGAGCAGGCCGTCGATCATCGAGTTCTCGAAGTGCGTCCGGCGCCACCATGTCACGACCCGCGTCGCTGGCTGCGCGGTGTAGTTCTTCGACTCCAGATAGGGGGTGATCGCCTTGGTCAGGCTGCCCTGCATGTCGACAACCGTGCCGTAGAAGTCGAACATGAGCGCCTTGACGCCGATCAGGGACTCGGTCTGTTCAGCCACTTCGCATCCTCCACGGGACAAGATCAGAATCGGTCACGCCGAACGCTAGTGAGCAACCCAGGACCTCGGCATCGGAGGAAAGCCCGACACCTGACCTCCACCATTGGTGACTTCCACGTCGCTGGGAGAACCTTCGCCGGGGATAGTGAGGTCGTGCACTCCACCCTGAATCAGCCAGATCCGGGTCCCGGCTCGTCCATCGGCTGGGCACTCCGTGCGTTGTCACTCGCCCGGTCGACGGGGGCGCCACTTCTGCCTTGCCTGGCAGGACTCCGGGCAGCGCCATCAGCACCGGGCAAGTTCGCCCTGGGCGTCGCGGGCGAGCCAGTGCCGCGGCGAGTGGGACTGGTGGAGATGGCGATGCTGGCGGACTTCGCGCTGGGCGGAGCGCTTCGCCGGGAGGTCGGGCTCACCAGGCCCCTGCCGACGTTGAGCCTCACACTCGACCTTGCCGGCCCGCTTGCTTCCGACGGCACGATCACGACCGCGGAGGCGGGCGAGATCGCCATCGGACCGGACGGCATCGGCACCGCCGCTGGAGAGTTCCGTGGGAGGCAGGCCGTCTTCGGACATTGCACTGCGACGTTTGCGATTCCCTCGAAGGGCCGGCAGGGCGCGTTGCCCTGGGACGATCCGGTTGACACCAGCCGGCCCGAAACCCCGCGCACGCCGGAGCCGGGTGATCTGGGCGCAGGTGACGAGGCGGTGTTGCGCGCCGTGCGCGCCGCAGACGACGCGGGCCGGTCCTGGGGCGATCACCTGATCGCCGAGGCGACGGTCGACCATCCAGCCGGGTACGTGCTGAGGCCGACCGCGGCGATGACCAACCGCGCGGGCGCCGTCCAGGGCGGAGTGTTGTTCGCGATGGCGGCCCGCTACGGCGCTCCACGAGACGACGGCCCCCGCCCACGGCTGGCCGCCGGGACGATGCGCTTTCTCGCCGCCACGGACGCCGAGACACCCGTCTGGACCGAGTCGCTGACCGAGCACGCGACCCGCCGATCGGTGTTCACCCAGGTGCGGCTTCTTCAGCGCAACAACGTCCGGGCGGTCGCCGGGCTCGTTTACCGTCGCTGAAGGAACACACGACCCGGCCGGTGAACGACCCGACAGGAGAACGATGTGAAGCTGTCCGACCTGCTGGAGGCCGCCGGGCCGGGCCCACTGCGACCAGTTCACCTGGTGAACGGTGGCCTGACCCCGATCAACGACGTCGTCATCGTCGATTCCGCGTGTCCCCCGGCAGCCGGCCAGGTCATCTTGGCGGTCGGACTACAGCTCGACACTCCCGCCGGACGTGCGCTGATCGCCGAGAGCGGCGCGACAGGGGCCGCCGCGGTCGTCTTCCGGTCCACGGTAACCGTGAACGCCGTGCCGGGCGACACCCGGACCTCTGTCCTCCTCGCCGATGCCCACATCGGCTGGGCACAGCTGCTGCTTCTGCTTCGCACCCTGACCTCAGCCGCCCAGGACGAGACGGCCACGGAATTTCCTGATCACCCCATACCCAGTTCCATGCACGGACTGGCGGAGGCGATCGCGGTGATGGTCGGCGGCTCCGTGGTCCTCTACGACCGAGCCCACCGGGTCATCGCCTACGCCGTGCAAGGCCACGAGATAGACACCGTGCGCCGGGACGCGATCATCGGGAAACGAACCCCAGAGCAGTGGATCAAGCGGTTCACCATCGACCGGTCGGCTTACCAGACCTTCCGCAACCCCGACGAGGTAGTCCGGGTCGACAGTTACGAGGAGATGCGGACCCGATTGCGGATCGCGATCCATGCCGGTGGGGAAATCCTCGGCGAGATCTCCGTGGCGGAAGGACGGCAGCCGCTCACCAGCGAGGCCGAGGAGGCACTCAAACGCGCCGCCGCCTTGGCAGCGCCGTTCATGCTGCGTCATCGCATCGCCGAAGACACCGGCCGCACCGCCCGTGAGCAGATGCTTCGCGGCCTCCTCGAGGGAAGTCCCACGCTGGCCACCCACGCGATCAACTCCGGCCTCGACCCCCACAGAGGACTCACCGTCGTCGGGTTCGCCGTGCGCACGCAGGACCGCACCGATGCGACCTCGGCCGAGGTCTTCACCGAGCGCCTGATCCATCTGCTGTCGCTACAGGTCCACAGCCTCGATCCCGCCGCAGGTGTCCTGTCGATCGACGGCGCCTACTACGCGGTTGTGCCCGCGCTGACACCGGCGAGTCACGAGCAACTCGTCGGCAGGCTCCGGCCCGCACTAGACCAGCTCCACCGACTCGACATCGACACGTGCGCCGCCGTCGGGAGACGCGCCACCAGCCTGGCGGAAGTTCCCCTTTCGCGGAGCGACGTCGACGACCAACTCCTCGTACTCGCACGCCGGGGCGGTTCCGGCGTCATCGGCACGAAACAGCAACTGTGGGCGGATCTCACCCTGCTGCCGGCCGAACGTGCGATCGCCGCCGCGGATCCGGACCTCACCGAGCATCTGCGACGACTCACCGCGCACGACCAACGGCACGGCACCGAATTCGTCAAGACGTTGAGGACGTATCTTGAGGTTTTCGGGTCGACGTCCGCCGCAGCCGAACAGCTCGTCCTTCACCCCAACACGTTGCGGCACCGGCTGTGGCGGCTCGCTGAGATATCCGGAATCGACTTAGACGATCCGGCGCAACGACTGGCCCTGCACCTTCAACTGCGAGCGGGCTCGTTGCCGGACGAGTTGCAGCCGTAGACGCGACCAGCAGACTTCTGAAGCCAGCTGCGGAAGGCCGATCCGGTTGGATGGAGCGCCGTCCCTCGAGACAGGGCTCCCGCGGATCGACGAAAGCCTCATGCCCGCCGGACCTGCCCGCTCGACAGCAGAACGGTTCGACGCGGAACTCCGCGGGATCGACAGTGCACATCGCTCAACTGAAGCCCGCGGTGTGATCTTCGTTCGGCCGCGAAGGGAACGGCGGAGCCGGTGCATCCGGGCCTGACCTGTTCCCGTGCCGTGGCTGAAGCGCGTGCGCACCCGTTGCCGGCCCGCCCGCGTCGGCTTGTCAGCGCTACCGCGCCTCCAGCCCGAGCGCTTCCAGCGCGGCCACCGCCTGCGCCCTGGCCTGTGCGCGTGTCGGCGCCGGCCGCAGTCCCAGCAGTCGCTGCCGGTGGGGCTCGCCGAGCAACAGGGAGAACAACGCGGTGGCTTGGCCGGCGTCCGCCTCCGGCAGCAGCCCCTCGAGAGCGGCGATGTAGGACCGCGGTCCCTCGTCGTAGAAGCGCTTCGCGAGGTCGGGGAACGAGTGCGCTTCAGTGATCATCAACCGGTGCAGGCCGATCGCCTCGTCCGAGTGCAGCGCGACGACGATCTCGGTCGCCAGCTGTGCCGGCGTGTCGCAGCGGCGGCCCGTCATCTCCAGGGCGCGGCGCCGCAGCCGTGCGACCGCGGCGAAGAAGATCTCCGACTTGTCCCCGAAGTAGGCGTAGAGCGTCCGCTTCGTGACGTGCGCCGACCCGGCGACGTCGTCCAGTGAGACGGCGTGGAACCCGTTCGACACGAACAGGCCCACCGCCGCGTCCAGGATTTCCTCCTGTCGTCGCGCGCGCTCTTCCCGCGTGGGCCGGCCGCGCTTGCGCGGCGCCTGCCCGTCTCCCTGGTCACTCATCGTCCCTCCTGACACCGAGACCCCTTAATGAAACGGAAGTAGTATCATTTAACGTGTCGACGTGACCAGGCCGGCGTCACATCCGGACGCCGGTCCCCCGCGGGGCGTCGTCACGGCGGCCCACACCGCGACGACGCCCCGAGGCGAGAGGAGATCCCACATGCCCAGCCCTGCAGGGGCGCCCACCCGCGGCGGCGCTCCCGCGACCGGCCCGGACCCGGTGCTCGACGACGAGCCCGCCCTCCGGCTCTACCGCCAGATGGTGCTGATCCGCCGGTTCGAGGAACGAGCCGCCCGCGCCTACACCGAGGCGAAGGTCGGTGGGTACTGCCACCTCAACCTCGGCGAGGAGGCGACGGTCGTCGCCCTCATGGCCGCCCTCGACAGGACCGACTACCTGTTCACGAACTACCGCGAGCACGGCTACGCCATCGCACGCGGCATCGACCCGGGTCGCGTCATGGCCGAACTCTACGGCCGCACCGACGGAGTATCCCGCGGCTGGGGCGGTTCGATGCACCTGTTCGACGTCGAGTCCCGGCTGATGGGCGGCTACGGCATCGTCGGGGGCCAGATCCCCCTCGCGACCGGAGCAGCCCTCGCCATCGACTACCGAGACGACGAGCAGGTCGTGATGTGCCTGATGGGCGACGGGGCGACGAACATCGGGGCGTTCCACGAATCGCTCAACCTCGCCGCGCTCTGGAACCTGCCGATCGTGTACGTCGTGGTCAACAACGGCAGAGGTATGGGAACCAGCGTCGAGCAGGCGTCCGCTGAGCCGGAACTCTTCCGGCGCGCGTCCTCTTACCGGATGCCGTCGAGTCGCGTCGACGGCAACGACCCCGAGGCCGTCTACGAGGCGGCGATCGAGGCCATCGGCACCGCCCGCTCCGGGCAGCCCTGCCTGCTGGAGACGGTCTCGGGCCGGTTGAAGGGCCATTCGGTGGTCGACCCGGCGAAGTACCGCGACCGGGCCGAGACAGAGGCTCTCATGGCCGCCGACCCGGTGGCCGCGTTCGCCGCTCGGCTGCGGGAAAGGGGCGTCCTCGGCGACGCACTGAGCGCCGAGATCGACAGCGAGGTCACGACCGTGGTCGAGGCGGCCGCCGCGTTCGCCGAGGCGAGCCCGCTCCCGGACGTGGCGACCCTGTTCGACCACACCTACGCCACTCCTGTGCGGAACGACTCACGCCGGCTGCCCGGACAGCCCCTCTTCCCGATCGGCGCGTCGATGGGTGCTCCGGCATGACCCTGATCAGCTATCGCCAGGCGCTGCACGACACGTTGCGGTCGGAAATGCACCGCGACGACCGGGTGTTTCTGATCGGCGAGGAGATCGGTCTCTTCGAGGGCTCGTACAAGATCACCGCCGGCCTGCTCGCCGAGTTCGGCCCCCGGCGGGTGCGGGACACCCCGATCGCCGAGGAGGGGTTCACCGGCGCCGCCATCGGGGCCGCGATGCTCGGCCTCCGGCCGGTCGTCGAGATCATGACGATCAACTTCTCGCTCCTCGCCCTGGACCAGATCGTCAACCACGCCGCGAAGATCTACGGCATGTTCGGCGGGCAGGCTCGCGTGCCGATGGTCATCCGGACCCCCGGCGGCGGCGGACAGCAGCTGGGGGCCACCCACTCACAGAACATCGAGCTCTACTACGCCTTCATGCCCGGGATGAAGGTCGTCGCACCCTCCACACCCGCCGACGCGAAGGCCCTGATGCTGGCCGCTGTCCGCGACGATGACCCGGTGCTCGTACTGGAGAACCTCGCCCTTTACAACACCAAGGGCGAGGTGCCCGACGAAGACCTGCCCGCCGACATCGGAACGGCGGCCGTCACCCGCGAAGGTGCCGACATCACCGTCGTCGCCTACTCACGCATGGCCGCGGTCGCGCTCAGGGCGGCCGAGCAGCTGGCGGCGACCGACGGGATCGACGTGGAGGTCGTCGACCTCCGGAGCCTCCGCCCGCTCGACCGGGAGACGGTCATCGCCTCGGTCCGCAAGACCAACTGCGCCGTCGTCCTCGAGGACGACTGGCTCACCTACGGGATCGGCGCGGAAGTGGCCGCCAGCATCTCCGACGGGGCCTTCGACTGGCTCGACGCACCTGTCCGGCGCGTCGCCATGGCCGAGGTCCCGCTGCCCTATTCGAAGCCGCTGGAGACCGCTGCACTGCCCTCCACCGACGACGCCATCACGGCGATACGCCAGACCCTCGACGCCGTCGCCAGGCGTCGCTGACGGGAGCACGATGATCGACATTCTGATGCCGCGCCTGTCCGACACCATGGAGGAGGGCGTCATCTCCTCGTGGCACAAGAGCCCCGGTGACCGGGTCAACGCCGGGCAGATCCTCGCCGAGATCGAGACCGACAAAGCGATCATGGAGTTCGAGGCCTACCAGGACGGCACGCTCGCGGAGATCCTCGTGCCCGCGGGCAGCGCCGCCCCTATCGGGTCACCGATCGCCCGGCTCGACGACGGCAACGGCGGACCGGCGGCCCCGCCCGGGGACCGCCCGGCCGATGAGTCCAGCCGAGCGGCAGAGACCGGACGCCTGGTGGCCACCCCCCTCGTGCGCAGGCTCGCTCGTGAGCACGGGATCGACCTCACCACCGTCACCGGAACCGGGCCTGGCGGAAGGATCGTGCGTGCGGACATCGAGGACGCCCTGCGCGCGAGTCCCAGCACGGACACCTCACCCCCGGCCCCGAGTCCGGCCGAACCCGACAGCGATCCGGCATCCACGAGGATGCCGTTCGACGCCGTCCGCCACGCGCTGGCGAGTCGGCTCACCCAGAGCGCGACGACAACTCCGACGTTCACCGCGACGGCGTCCGCCGATGTCGAAGCTCTCCTCAGCCTGCGGGCCCGCCTCAACGAGGCCCTGGACGCGGCGGGGTCGGGGAAGGTGACCGTCAACGATCTCGTCGTCCGCGCCGTGGCGCTCGCGTTGCGGGTCCACCCGGGGATCAACGCCTCCTACTCCCCGGCCGGACGGGGTGAGACCGTGCTCCACAGCAGGGTGCACGTCGGGATCGCCGTGTCCTCACCGAGCGGGCTGATGGTCCCCGTGATCCGGGACGCCGACCGGACGCCGGTCTCCACCATCGCGGCACGGGCACGCGACCTCGCCGGCCGAGCCGCCGACCGCTCGCTGACCCCGGCCGACATGGCGGACGGGACGTTCACGGTCAGCAACCTCGGCATGTTCGGGGTGGAGCAGTTCACCGCCATCATCAACCCGCCCCAGGGCGCGATCCTCGCCGTCGGCGCCGCGACCGACGTTCTCGGCTCGCCGGACGCCCCGGCGCGCCCGCGCATGCGCTACACGCTCACCGCCGACCACCGCATCATCGACGGCGCCCTGGCCGGTCAGTTCCTGGCCACGCTCACCGGCCTACTCGAAAACCCGTTGAGCGTCATCGCCTGAGTGGAGCCGAATAGTGTCCAGTACCACCTCGCCGACACTGGAGCGCATCGATCCCCGCGCCTGGGCGCCCGGGATTCGCCACCCGGCGACGCGACAACCCGCCCGGGGAGCCGGGCCTGACCGGTGTGCGAACGCCCCCGTCACGAAGCTCGCCACCGCCGGGTCGCGGATGAGCCGGAAGCTCACCACTTCCGGGTTCGCCCTGTCCATGTTCCGTGCCTCACCGCCTGCGGGTTGCAGGACATCACGATGACCTTATTGGTTGACGCGGCCTTCTGCGCGGCCTTCGACCACGCCCGTGTCCGGACGAACGGAGATCCCACGATGACGAACGCCCACGGCCGCAGGTTGCTTCGCCTCGAGGTCCGTAACAGCGAGACCCCGATCGGGCGCAAGCCGTCCTGGATCCGGACCCGCGCGCGGACCGGCCCGCAGTACACGGAGCTCAAGGGGCTGGTCCGTTCCGGCGGCCTGCACACGGTGTGCGAGGAGGCCGGCTGTCCCAACATCTACGAGTGCTGGGAGGACCGCGAGGCCACGTTCCTGATCGGTGGCGAGCAGTGCACCCGGCGCTGCGACTTCTGTCAGATCGACACCGGCAAGCCCGCCGAACTCGACCGCGACGAGCCCCGCCGCGTGGCTGAATCCGTGCGGCGGATGAGGTTGCGCTATTCCACCGTCACCGGTGTCGCCCGCGACGACCTCGATGACGGCGGCTCCTGGCTTTACGCCGAGACCGTGCGTCAGATCCACGCATTGAATCCCGGCACCGGCGTCGAACTGCTCATCCCGGACTTCCAATGCCGCGACGACCGGCTCGGGCCGGTCTTCGGCTCGCGGCCCGAGGTGCTGGCGCACAACCTCGACACCGTGGCGCGGCTCTTCCACCGCATCCGGCCCGCCTTCCGGTACGAAGGGTCCCTCGAGGTGCTGACCAAGGCGAACGCGGCTGGGCTGGTCACCAAGTCGAACCTCATGCTCGGGATGGGCGAGACCCCGGACGAGGTGACCGGCGCGCTGCGCGACCTGCGGGAAGCCGGCTGCGAGATCGTCACCATCTCGCAGTACCTGCGACCGTCCGCAAGGCACCACCCCGTCGAGCGCTGGGTCAGGCCCGAGGAGTTCGTCGAGCACATGACGACGGCCGAGGAGATCGGGTTCGCCGGCGTGCTGGCCGGGCCGCTGGTCCGCTCGTCGTATCGGGCCGGACGGCTCTACGCCCAGTCCGTGTCCCGGCGGGCATCCGCGACCTCGACCCTCAGCACGAGAGCTGATGGTCCCTCGGATCGACCTTTGTTCCAGGAACCGGGCGGACAGCTCGACCCACGCATCCCATGACACAGGGCCGCTGCGGAGAGCGAGTCCGAAGGGTGGTCGATGGTTTCGAACGGTAGACGGCCGCCATGCAGGTCGAGACCTTGGCCGACGGCGGCGCGCGTCCGGACCCGCGCGAAGCCGCCGAGCGGTATCGGCTGCGCGTGCTCGCGATCGACGAACCATCCCGCCGAGGTCGCGCGCCGCATCTTCGCCGGGTGTCCCGACGGCAACGGGGACCGCGCGCTTGCCAGCGGGCTCAACCGCGACGGCATCCCCTGTCCGTCAGCGCGGCGGACGGACCGGAACCGGCACCGGCTCGCCGGAGAACCGCCGCCCTCACGACGTGCCCCCGCGTCATGCCCCGGTGGTGACTTCGAAGGCCTCCCGTACGGCGCGTGTGGTGCGGCGCAGTGCGGCAATCAACGCGGACTGCTCTTCGTCACGGGTGCAAAGAGAGATGGGGCAGGGCTCGACATCGGTGACCGGAATGAACACGACGCCGGGGTGCCGGTAGCTGTCCACGACGGAACCACCGGTGATCGCGATCGCCTCGCCGCGTGCGACGACCTCGAGGAGTTCGTCCATGGTGTGCACAGTGGGTCCGTAGCGGACGGGCTCTCCGCTGGGGCGTGGGTCGCAGGCCCACCATCGCACCCACTGTTCGTCACTCTTGTCGTCGGTGACGTGAGGCTCGCCGTCGAGGTCGGCCAGGACGACCGTGGCACGCGTGGCCAGCCGATGGCCGATCGGGAGCGCGACCACACGGGGCTCGTGACGCACCACATCGAGTCGGAGCCCGTCGGTATCGGCGATCGGGGGACGCACGAGCGCGGCGTCGACGGTTCTGTCGCGGACCGCTGTCGCTTGCTCGTGCCAGGGCAGCTGCGTGAGCTGGACGGTCACGGCGGGGGCATCGCGTTGCAGCAGGTCGAGGATTCGGCGGGTGTGTGTGCCGGTGGCGGCGCTCATGAAGCCAAGCCGTAGGACGCCGTGGAGGTCGCGACGGTAGGCCTCGATGGCGGCAACGGCCCGGTCGGCCGCGGCCAGTGCCGTGCGTGCCTCGGAGAGGAATCGCCGGCCTGCTTCGGTGGGAACGACAGGATGGGCGCTGCGGTCGATGAGCTCGACACCGAGCTTGCGCTCGAGCGTGCGGATCTGCTTGCTCAGCGCCGGTCCGCTGACGAAGAGCCTGGCGGCCGCGCGGCCGAAGTGACCTTCGTCGACCACGGCTGCGAGGTAACGCACGAGATGCAGGTTCAGGTCCACACCGACTCCTCTCGTGACCAGTGTCCCATGACATGGGTTGTGAAGTGCTCGGACCGGGCACGATAACCGAATGGTTAACGCGTTGGGCGCAGTTTGTCCTGGACGCTACCGATGCGCGGGGACAGCCTCTAGGTCACCACCAACGACGGAGGTACCGCGACATGAGCCGTTACGAGCAGGAGTTCGTCACGATGTTCGCCGGGCTGGAGAAGCAGCTCGAGAGCATCGACAACCCCCGCCACCGCGCGATTCTGAAGAACTACCGGCGCCACGGCCTGCTGGAGGTGGCCGGGCGCTATCGCGAGCTGCTGGCACCGGACATGACCGTTGAGCACCCGCAGTACCGGCTGCACGAGGGCGGCCAGTCGATCGTGCTGGACGGGATGGCGGAGGTGACGGCGTTCTACGAGTCGCTGCTGGCCGCCAACGCCATGGTCATGTGGGTGGCCGACCAGGACATCGCGGTCAACGACCACGGCTTCTCCGGTGAGGTCGTGTTCAAGGCGTTCGTCCCGGCGCCCATGCTCGGCGAGAGCGCCTTCAGCAACGTGCGCGCCGGCGAGGACCCGAGCGAGATGTACCTGCTCAAGCGCACCATGGCGTTCGTATGGCCGTACGACGAGCGGTGCCGGCTGATCGGGGAGCACGTGTACGAGGACGGCGCGTCCCGCGAGATCACCAAGCCGGACCCGGCCGACATCATCACCGCCGAACGCGCCGCGGAGCTGCTCGCTCCGGAGATCGACAAGGTCCTGCCGTGAGCGTCGCGCTGGTCACCGGCGCCGCCGGTGGACTCGGCGCCGCGATCGCGGCCCGCCTCGCCGAGGAGCACGCGGTGTTGCTGACCGACGTCGATGCGGGGCGGCTGAATGAGGTCGCCTCGAAGCTGGCCGCGGATGGCGCCAGGGTCGCGCACACCACCTGCGACGTCAGCGAGCGAGCCTCCGTGCAGGCCGCGTTCACCACCGCCGAGGAGCAACTCGGCGAGGTCACCGCGCTGGCCAACGTCGCAGGGGTCGGGATGTTCGTGCCCTTCACCGAACTGACCGAGCAACAGTGGAACCACACCTTCGCGGTGAACACCCGTGGCACCTTCCTCGCCTGCCAGGAGCTGCTCCGGCGGCGTGACGGCAGACCAGGGGCGATCGTCAACATCGCCTCGATCGGTGCCCGCCTCGGCATGGAGGTCCTGGCCGACTACGGCCCCTCCAAGGCCGCGGTGATCGAGCTGACCCACGTGGTCTCCCGGGTCGGGGCGCCGACCGGCCTGCGCGCCAACGCCGTGATGCCCGGCCTGATCTGGACCGACATGTGGCAGAAGACCAGCGAATGGCTCCTGGCCAACGACCCCGCCCATGCCGGCTCATCCGCCGACAAGATCTTCGCCGGTTTCGTCGAATCGATGGTGCCCATGCGCAGACCTCAAACCCCCGAGGACATCGGCGAGATGGTGGCGTTCCTGCTCTCCGATCGCGCCGCGAACGTGACCGGCCAGACCATCGCGGTCGACGGAGGCGTCGTCCTCACCTGAACCCGCACCCCTGCAACAGCAACGGAAGAGAGGCAGCACCGATGACCAGCACCGTCCCCGCTCCCGCCGGCCCGGCGTTCTGGATGACCAATCCGGGCATCACGCCCAAGGGCTCCCGGAAGGAGTTCGTCGATCCCGCCGACATCCCATGGACCGATTGGCTCATGCCCGGGACGCGCTTCAAACTGCTGTACGCCAACCTCGTCAGCGGCAGCTTCACGGTGATCCTGGAGGTGGACCCCGGGGTGCAGGCCACCCCGCACTGGCACATGGGCAACGTTCAGGCATACATCCTCGACGGTGGTTTCCACTACCACCAGGACGATCCAGGCCGCACCGGTACCTACACCTGCGAGGTCGCCGGCGCCGTCCACCAGCCGATCGCCCCCGAGGGGACCACCATGCTGGCGTTCGTCGAGGGGCCCATCGCCGGCTACCTGCCCGATGGGCAGCTCGGGGTCGTCGCCGACGCCCGTCTGCACTACTACATGGCACGCGACAACAACGCCGTCGCGCTCACCCAGGTCGTCGACTACGCCACCGACCCGTCGCTCGACATGCACGGCGAGGCACAGCGGTGACCGGGCGGCTGGCGGGCGGGTCGCGCTGAGCACCGGCGCCGCACGGGGCCTGGGCTGCTCGCACACGGTCCGGTTCGCCGAGGAGGGAGCGCAGGCGGCGCTGCTCGATCGTTGCGCGCAGATCGGGCAGCGTCTCCCGCGCTCACGATGCACCTGCCATGACCGGTCTGATGCGGGCCCTCGCCGCCGAGGCCGGAGCGGCACCGGGTCCGCGTGAGCTCGCGGCACCCCACCGCGGTCGACACACCGTTGATCGACAAGGCCGCGCCCAGAAGAGGTCACAGCCATCCGGGCGCGACGAGAATCGACCAGCTGAGCAGTGGGCCCGCGATCGCCATCGCGCCCGCGAACCTGAGCAGGCCGCGGTAGACGACGTGGCGCTCGGTCTCAGGCGCGTTGGCCATCGCGATGGCGCCACCGGTCGAGAAGGGGGACACGTCCACGAGCGACGAGGAGATCGCCAGCGCGGCAACGAATCCGATCGCACCGATCTCCCCTGTGGCGACCAGCGGCACGGTGAGCGGGATGACGGCACCGAGGATGCCCGTCGTGGAGGCGAAGGCGGAGACCACCGCCCCGATGAGGCAGATGAGCAGCGCTGCGAGCAGCGGTGAGTCGACCGTGGCGACGGACGCGCCGAGCCAGTCGATGGTTCCGTTTCGCTGGAGTACACCGACGTAAGTCAGGATTCCCGCCACCAGCAGGATGATGTCCCAGCTGACCTCCTTGACGGCGGTACGGCTTGCCGCGGGGAACGCCAGCGCGAGGACTGCCGCCACGGTCAGTGCCAGGAAGCCGATATCGAGGTCGAGAACGAGCGCGCCGATGGTCAGCACTACGAAGCCGAGCAGTGTCAGGCCCTGCTGCAGGGTGAGGAACGTGGACGTCGACGGCACGGTGGCCGCACCTGGGCCGTCCTGTGCGCGGACCTTTCCTGGCCGAACGGCCGTGCTCTTCTGGCGCCGGGCGAGGAGCAGGAAGGTGGCCACGGCGACGGCTGTGCCGATGAGGAACGTGCTGGCGAACAGTATGAGCGGATCGGTCGCCAGCTGATTGTCCTCCTGCACACCGTGGACGATGATGCCGAGCAGGCCGGTGGGAGCGAACGAGCCCGCGGTCGACCCGAGCCCGATGAGAATGCTCACGAGCAGCGGCCGGATACCGTGCGCCGCGGCAAAGCTCATCGCGATCGGCATGAGAATCGCGCCCACGGCGGGAGGTAGCGCGCCAATGCCGCAGATCGCGGTCGACAACAGGAAAAACGCCCACGGGATCACCGTCGTGCGGCCACCCGCGAGCCGGAAGGTCGCATCGACGAGCCATTGGACGGTGCCGTTGTTCTTGGCGATGGCGAACAGGTAGGTGACGCCGACGAGAACGACGAACAGGTCTGCGGGGAAGGAGGCCAGCACGTCGTCGGGTGACTCGCCCCCGGCGAGACTGCCCACGACGAAGGCGGCGACGAGCCCGAGCACGCCCATGTTGATCGGACGGACCGTGGCGAGGGCGAGGACTGCGGCGAGCACGCCGATGGACAGAAACGCTGTGGGCATGGCGATCTCCCGAGCGAAGCGGCGGTGGTTGGCTGGGATCGGAAAGTCTGTGGTGTTACGGAGCCGGATACGGGTAGTAGGCGGCGCAGTCCATGAGGCGACGTGCGGTCCGGCTGAAGCCGAGGAGGTCGAAGGAAACGTACGGTGGCCGCCGGATCGCATGGGCGGTGACGCGGGCGGGAGTGATGCCGGAAGGGTGGCCGATGAGGATGGTGTCACGGCGGCGCTGTGTGGCAACTGCGCTCACGACGGATCCGCTGACGCGGGAGGCCGCGGCGAGGCACACCGAAGCGGTTCCCGCGATGCTCTCGTGTAGCCGGTTCATGAAGATCAGCCGGACTCGCAGGTCCATGTCGCCGCCCTCGGAAACGGTGCCGCTCAGTGTGCGGTAGCCGGCCGGTGCGGCGACGAGCCCTACCATGGGCAGTCCTGGCGACTGGTCGTCGACGCTGCGCCAGTCCGCGCACAGGCCGATCCGCACCGCCGCCTTGCCACGAATCTCGCGGACCGCATCGACCAGCGCGGAGTCTCCGTCGATCCGGTCGGCGAGCTCGCTCCCGTCGAGGCCTACGTCGGCCGCCGGTATCCAGACGCACGGGTTCCCGACATCGCAGATCGTGGCGCGGACCACGGAACCGCTCTCGAGCACGATGTCGTCGACCGCTCTGCCGGTGGGCAGCAGTGCGCCTGTCTTGGCCCCCACCGTGCGAGCCCAGTCCATGACGATCTCAGCGCCTGTACCCGGCACTCCCGGGATGGCGAAATCGCCGAGGACCCTGGCCTTCCCGGCCTGGACGGGCACGTATGCGGTCATCACGACACCGGTGTTGGTGTTGTGGATCCGCACCGGTGTGACCCCCTCCGCCGCCGTGACGAGGCCTTCGTCGATCGCGAACGGACCGACCCCGGCAGAGATGTTTCCGCAGTTCCCGGAGTAGACGACCGCGGCACGTTCGATTTCGACCTGACCGAAGGTGTAGTCGACGTCGGCGTCGGCGCGTTCGGACCGTGCGACGATCGCGAGCTTCGACGTGATCGGCCGGGACCCACCCAGGCCGTCGATCTGGAGGGGGTCCGGTGATCCCATCACACGGGCGAGCACCGCGTCCCGGCCTGCGCCAGGGGCCGGAAGGTCGGCCTCGTGAAAGTACAGTCCCTTGCTCGTTCCTCCCCGCATCAGCACACATCGGACGGTCAGCTGGTCCGGTACCACATTTGCCGTGGTCATGCCGCTGCCCTCCCCTGCGCCGCGAGCGAACGAACGAGCGCGCGCATGGAAGATCCCGGCGAAAGGCCGAGCACGCCGTCCGCGATGCCCGCCGCATGGGCGGGCTCGAAGACGTGTCCGGCAAGCGAACGGAACTTGTCGGAGAGCATGTCGTCACCGATCCAGTTCTCGGGCTCGCCGAGCGGCACGGACACCGTCCGCGAGAAGCTCTGATCTCCGGAATGGACGGTCAGCGTGCCGCCACCGTTCGGGACGGCATCATCCACGTCCACCGCGATCCGATCCATCATCGCGGCCACTGCCGGATCGGCGAGGCGCTCGTAGCTCGCCCAGTCCACGCGACCGTCGAGCCATGCGCACGCGACCTGGAAGTAGATGCTGAACTGGGCGTCCACAATGCTCCGTGGCCTGAGTTTCGTGGGGCCGTGCTCGCCGACGATCGTCATGGCGGTCGCCGGCACTCCGACATCGAGTGCCGCCTCGGCGCGCTCCTTCTCTGCGACGGTGTCGCGCAGCGCGAGCGCGGCGTCGATGGCACCGTGGGTGAGCCTGCAGGAAGGGTAGGGCTTGACGGCGGTGTCGAGCAGCAGCCAGTTTGTTCCGAGGCCGTCGGTGAGTGCCTCAGGCTCCGCTCTCTCGGTGTATCCCGCCAGCAGGCCGTATCGCCCCTCGAACGCGCTGTCGGCTCCGCGCACACCCGCCTCCGCCAGCGTGGCACACGTCAGCGCATCGTGCGCGAGGAAACCGGGATGGAGTCGCTTGTTCCACGCCCCGTTGGACAGGTACTGCATGCTACCTGCCGCCCTGCTCAACGCGAGACCGAAAGCCGAAGCCGTGGTCTCGGCGTCGAACCCGCGCAGTCTCGCCACGGCGGCGACGGCGCCGAAGACGCCGGACACGGCCGTGATGTGGAAGCCCCGCTCGTAGGCGCGTGCGGTCAGCGCCGCGCCGATCCGGCAGCACACCTCGTACCCGACGGCGACCGCGTCCAGAAACGCGCGGCCGTCCACGTCGAGCCGTTCTGCTTCGGCGACAGCGGCGGGAAAGATCGCGACACCGGGATGTCCGGTCTGCGCCCGGTTGGTGTCATCCAGGTCCAGCGAATGCGCGTGCACACCGTTCAGGAACGCCGCGTAGGGCAGGCTGTACCGCCGGTTCACGCCGATCACCGTGGCTTGCCCTCCACCCGGGTCGAGCTGGTCGACGGCGGCCCGCACGGCGGGACTGCTCTCGGACCGCGCGGCCGCGAAGGCCGCGATGCCGATGTGATCGAGGAACAGGCCGCGCAGGCGGGGCCTGAGCGCGTCCGGCGCATGGTCCACATCGGTCGCGACGGCGAACCGCGCGAGCGCCTCCGTCGCGGACGAGGTGGTCACGTTGGCGGGGAACATGGTCATGGGAACGGCCTCTCCTTCGAGTCCGAGTCAGGCCGGGTGGCGTCGGAGTCCAGCCGACGGTCAGATCTCCCGCTTGAGGATCTTGCCGGTGGCGGTCATCGGGAGGGTGTCGCGGAACTCGACCAGGCGCGGGTACTTGTACGCCGCGAGGTGCTCCTCGGCCCACGCCACGATGTCGTCCTCAGTGACGTCGTCGTGGTCCGAGTGCTTGACGACGACGGCCTTGATCTCCTCGCCGTGGGAGTCGTGCGGGACACCGATGACCGCGACCAGAGAGACCGCCGGGTGCGTCATCAGCAGCTCCTCGATCTCCCGCGGGTACACGTTGAAGCCGCCTCGAATGATCATGTCCTTGGCACGGTCGACGATGTAGTAGTACCCATCAGTGTCCTTTTTGGCCAAATCCCCGGTGCGGAACCAGCCGTTCCTGATCGCTTCGTGGGTCGCTTCGGGCCGGCGATGGTAGCCCTTCATGACGTTGTGGCCTTTGATCGCGATCTCGCCGATAGCGTCCGGGTCGTCGGGCACGTCGGACCAGTCGTCGTTGATCAGCCTCATTTCGACGCCCGGGATCGGGACGCCGATCGACCCGACGCGCGGTTCCTGTCCGTAGACCGAGAACGACGCCACCGGTGACGTCTCCGACAAGCCGTAGCCCTCGAGGATCGTCACGCCGAACCTGGTCTTGAAGTCCTTGTGCACCTCACCCGGCAACGCCGAGCCGCCGGCCACCGCCACGCGCAGGTTGGCGGCCAGCGCCGACACGTCCACACCGTCGTCGAGCGCACCCAGCAGACCCCAGTACATGGTCGGAACGCCCGCGAAGAAGGTCACGGTCTCCTCGATCATCACGTCGAGTGCAGCCCGCGCGTCGAACCGCGGCAGCATGACGATGGTGCCGCCAAAGGCGATCGCACCATTCTGGATGACCGTCTGCCCGAACGAGTGGAAAAGCGGCAGCACGCACAGGTACGTGTCGGGATTCTCCATGTCGGCGGCGAACAGATCCTTGCCGGCCAGCGCGTTGTCGCGCATGTTGCGGTGCCGCAGCTCCGCGCCCTTCGGCTGACCGGTGGTGCCGGACGTGTAGAGGATCACCGCGGTGTCGTCGTCCTCGACGTCGACCGTCTCGAAGTCGGCAGGCTGGTCCGCCCACGGCAGCCCGGTCGCCGCGGCGGGCACGACGAACAGCGAACGGCAGCCATCAGTCTCGTCGAACGCCTTCGCGGCGGCCTCGCCGATAGGGAGGTCCGTTGTGCCCTCGAACGCGAAGTACGCGACGGCGTCGGAGTCGTCGAGGTGATAGGCGATCTCGCGCGGCTTCAGCAGCACGTTCAGCGGCACGACCGCGGCACCTGCCTTGAGGATTCCGAAGTAGATGATCGTGAAATACGGCAGATTGGGGCACGACAACGCGACCTTGTCGCCCGGACGCACTCCGTGGGAGACAAGCAGGTTCGCGACCTGGTTCGATGCCCCGTCGAGCTGGGCATAGGAGAGCCGGCCGGCGCCCAGCACTATCGCCGTGCGTTCGGGGTGCTTCTCGGCGGCCGAGCCCAGCAGGGCGGCGAGGTTCGCCATGGGAGTCCTCTCGAGGTCAGAGCGTCACGGGCAGCGCGGGTACGCTCGCGGCGAGGTCGTCGACCAGAACGGAAGCGTCCGGCAGGGATTCGAGGTTGAGCACCAGGTGTTCGATGCGCTGCCACCGTTCCGCGATGTCGATCGACTCGGCGAGGCGGCGTGCCTTCGCCACCACATCGCGGTTGGGCAGCGGTCGCGTGGGTCCGCCCAGGGGGCCGTCGACCTCGATCTCCACGGTGTCACCGCTGTGCAACGTCAGCCGCATGCGGGTTCGGAAGCGGTCGTCGGGGCGGTCGAAGTCCGCGCGGTGGTGGACCTCGATCCGGCGCAGCAATGCCCAGACGTCGTCGGCGGAGATCCGGTCGCGGGTGAACTGCTCGGCGAGGACCCGGCCGTCGAGCAGCGCCACCGAGACGGCGTAGCCGATGTTCATCTGGGCGCCGATGGTCTCCAGCGGAGGCTCGGGCTGCCACCAGCCGTGGTGGTAGGCCGCGTGGGACACCTCTACCGAGATGGACCGGATGTCGTCAGCCGAGATTCCGCGCGCTCTGGCCTCCAGTGCACAGTCGATGGAGGCATGGGTGGCGGCCATCGCGGCGTAGGCCTTAACACCGGTGTCCATCAGCACCCACTCCTGGCCCAGCCCGTCGGTGATCAGGTCCGCACGGGGGCTGTGTCCTTCGCCGAACGTGGCCAGGAAGCCGCCGTACTCGCGCTCGTACACCCGTTTGATCCCGGTGTAGCCGGCCTCCGCGAGTGCCGCCGCGTAGAGGCCGTTGCGGGAGGAGAAGCCGTGGTGCATCCGCTTGGACATGGCTTCGTACTGGGCGGCCATCAATCCCGCGGACTGGGTTGCGGCCAGTCCGAGGGCGTCCTCGATGCGCGCCGCGTCGAGGCGTCGTAACCACGCCGAGGTCGCGGCGCTCGCGTGGGTGCCGAAGACCGCGCCGGAGTGCCAGCCGCGCGAGAGCATCTCGGCGCCGTGCAGCGCCAAACCCACCCGTGGACCGACCTCGTAACCGGCGACCAACGCCGTGAGCAGCTGCCGCCCCGAGGCCTTCCGACCGAGGGTCGTAAGTGTGCTGACCGCGCTCGGGACTACCAGCGAGTTGCTGTGCAACGGCGCGCGCACGTGGTAGTCGTCCAGTTCGAAGCCCTGGATGAAGGTGCCGTTCAACAGACAGGCCGCGGACGCGGAAGTGGTGAGGCCCCATCCCAGAACCGGGACATCGCCCGCGCCCTCGAGGCCCAGCACGGCACCGACGGCTCGCTCGGACCACGGGAGGCGGGCGCCCACTAGCGCGCACACGAGCCCGTCGAGCAGGAGGTGCCGCGCTCGCTCGCGCACGACCTCCGGGATGTCGTCGTACCGCAGCTCCGCGATCCAAGTCGCCAGCCGGCCGGTCACGCCCTGGGGATCGGTCGGGTCGGTGGTCACGCGATCACCTCGTAACGGTTGCGGATGCGAAGCTCCAGCTGCTGCAGAGCCAGCGTCGGGACGAGCGCGAGGACACCGATCAGGATGACCTGGCCGATGATGTTCTCGACTCGCGCCAGCGACAGGTTGCGCAGCAGCTCATAGCCCAGTCCGGAGGACCCGGAGAACATCTCGGCGAGCAACAGGCCGATCAAGGTGAGACCGAAGCACAGGCGCATACCCGATGCGAGGGACGGCAGAACGCTCGGCACCACGATCCGCCGCAGCAGGGACCATCGCGACATGCCGAGGCTGGCCGACATCTTCAGATGCAGCCGGCTCACCCCGGCGGTCGCCTCCACCATGATCAGGAACATCGGGAGCACTCCCGAAACGAACGCGAAGGATCCTCTGCTGAGGTCTCCGATGCCAAGGAACAGCAGGAAGATCGGATACAGGACGATCTTGGGAACGCTGTTGAGCGCGTACACCACCGGAAGGGCGGCCCTCGACCAGAACGCGCTGAGCCCGAGCAGCATGCCGGTGATCGCACCCACACCGATCGCCGCGGCGTACGAGAGGAGCAGCACGCGAGCGGTGTCGGCGACACTGCCCATGAACCGGGTGTCGCCGATGTCCGCTCGCAGGCTCTCCAGGGCCTGGCCGGGTCCGGGATAGACGGCGCTGTCGGCCAGTGCCGCCGTCACCGTCCACACCACCACGATCGCGGCGGCCAGGACGAGCGGTGGGACCCACGCGGGACCGCCGGCGCGACGCGCGCTCATCGCCGCCTCCAGTCGAACGCGTTCAGCGCGGCACCGAGTGTGAGGTTCGCGAGCAGTGCGAAGACGCTGACGAAGACGATGCCGGCGTACATGTCGACCGTGTTGAAGTTGTTGTAGGCCCGATTGACCACCTGGCCGAGCCCGGTGGTGGCGAGGATGAACTCGGTCGCGAGGACGGCGATGATCGCGTAAGCCAGGCCCAGCTTCAATCCCGCGAGAATGTCCGGCAGCGCCGAGGGCAGCAGTATCTTGCGCAGCTGCTGTGACCGAGACATCTCGAGCGACCGCGCGAGCTTGGTGACGATTGGCGGTGCCGACTCGAACCCGACCAGCGCGTTGGATATGACGATCACGACACTGAACAACGTGGCCAGCAGGATGATCGGGACGACGCCGGTCCCGAACATCACGACCATCACCGGGTACAGCGCGAAGATCGGGAGCGCGTAGAACACGTTGACGTACGGCTTTACGGCGCGGTGCACCCAACGGGATCGGGCCATCGCGTACCCGACGGCCACCCCGGCGACCGCCGAGGCTGTGAAACTCGCGCAGATGAGCAGGACGCTGCGGAGCAGTGCGCCGACCACGAAGTCGCGATCACCGAGCAGCTCGACCGATCGGGAGACCATCTCGCTGACCGGGATGAGATCAAGCCGCGAGACGGCGCCCGATCGGGCGTACAGCTCGATGGCCACGACGAGTCCGACGACGAGAACGAGCGTCCACGCCGGGGAAGGAAGGCCGGCGACCCGACGCGGAGTCGGTCGCACGTAGGACGGGACGACGGACGAGCGTGCTTTCACGATTTGCTCCTCGTCGCCACCATCGCCACCTCGGCCTCGGCGCGAATCTGCGCCCAGATACGCTCCTGAGCGGCGGTGGCGGACGGTTCGGACAGTGCGGCGTGCACGCGCGGGCGGGGCAGGTCGATGAGGACCTGGTCGATGAACGTTCCCGGCCGACGGCCCATCACGAGCACCCGGTCCGACAGCAGCACGGACTCCTGGATGCTGTGCGTGATGAACAGGACGCCGCAACCGATCCTTCCGACGACACGGAGCAGCTCCTCGGCCATCAGCATGCGGGTCTGCTCGTCGAGCGCGCCGAACGGCTCGTCGGCGAGGATGAGGTCCGGGTCGGTGGACATCGCGCGCGCCATGGCGACGCGTTGCCGCATGCCGCCCGACAGCTGTGCCGGGTAGTGGTTCTCGAAGCCGGCCAGTCCGACGAGCTCGACGAGTTCCCTGGCGCGTTCCCGTCGCTCCTTGCGGCCGATGCCGCGCACCTCGAGCGCGAAGGCGACGTTGTCGACGACCGTGCGCCACGGCAGTGTCGCGGACTCTTGGAAGACGATCGCGGTGCGCCGACGTGGACCGGTCAACGGTGCGCCGTCCACCTCGACGGAGCCGCGCACCGGGTCCTGCAGGGCGCCGATGATCTCGAGCAGGGTCGACTTGCCGCAGCCGCTGGGCCCGACGATCGACACGAACTCGCCGCGCCCGATCGTGAGGTCGACGGGTCCGAGTGCGTGGACGGGTCCGAAGTGCTGCTCGACTCCTTCGAGGTTCACGATCGGCGTCGGGGCGGTGGGCACGGTGTCGCGCTTTTCTTTCGTCTGCGTGGTCATCGACGACTCACTCGCATTCGGTCGGCAGCGTGCTGCGGACGTTCCCGGGCAGGAACGTGTTCTGGAACAGATCGCAGAATTCGAGGTCCGTGCGATCCATGGCGATGCGCTGGGCCTCGACGGCCTGCTCGATGGCCTCGGCGTCGAAACCGGCGCCCCAGTTGTCGTACTCGATCGCCTTCTCGACGATCGAGGTCGCGGACTCGACATCGACGTCGATGTAGTCGGCGTAGAGCTTCGCGGCCTTTTCGGGGTTCTCGCGGATGAATTCGACCGCGTCCGCGTAGCCGGCGACCACGGCCTTGACCGTGTCGGGATTCCGCTCGGCGAACTCCGGGGTCGTGGTGATCACGCTCTGCTGGAACTTCTTCAGGTAGTCGGCGCTGGAGACGACCACGCGGAACTTGTCCGTCTTCGCGACCACCGACGGCGGGACCACGGCGACGTCGACGTCCCCCGCCTCGAGCAGAGCGACTCCCTCGCCGACGCCACCCGAGGAGGTCCGCTGGATCTTCTGCGTCGCCCCCGCGACCTCGGGCAGGATGAACGACAGGGCCTGGGTCACCGACTGCGGGTTCGTGTAGGCCCAATTCCCGATGTCCTCGATGGACTGCACGTCCGTGTTGCTGTCGAGCGTGTAGAAGTCGAGGCCGTAGACGCTCTGCGTCGCACCGCCGACGACGGTGAGGGGCGTGCCCGCCTCACTGGACTCCAGCACCGAGGTGAAGCCCACGTCCGCGATGGGGAGGTCGCCACTGAGCATGTTGCGGACGGTCGTTCCGCCACCTTTGCCCGGGACGATCTCGCCGATGGTCACGCCGCGCTTTTCGAAGAAGCCCTGGTCCTTGCCGACCAGCCAGGGGATGGAATACGGCTCCGAGGCGTTGCTGACCGCGATGTCGAACGAGGTCACCCCCTCCGCGTCGCCACTTCCGCCGCACGCGCTCAGCATCAGGGCGGCGGTGGCCGTGCAGGCGATCAGAGCGTTCCTGCTCTTCATGGTTTTCCTCCGGTGGTGCTGGTCGCGTCGTTGCGATCCAGGAAGCCGTCGGCTTCCAGGCGATTGATCAGGCCCCCGCCCGCGATGAGCTCGACGACGAATGCGGGCAGGGGCTCGATGTGGTGCTCGGTCCCCCGCTTCTCGTTGCGCAGCAAGCCCTTCACGGCGTCGATCTCGAGGACGTCGCCCTCGTCGATCAGCGTGCGCGCGTCCGGCACGGTGAGCGCCGGGAGCCCGTAGTTGAGGGCGTTGCGGTGGAACAGGGAGTTGTACTGCTCCGCCACGAGGCACGAGATGCCGAGATGGACGAACAGTTCGGCGCACGCTCGGCTGGATCCGAGGCCGAAGTTCTTCCCCGCCACCACGATGTCGCCCGGCTCGACGAGGGCAGGCCACCCGGGCCGGGTGGCGTCGAACATGTGCTGGGCCGCTTCGGGAACGGGCAGCTTCATCGCGAAACCCGGGTACATGTCGTCGGTGTTGATCTCGTCGCCGAATACCCAGGCACGCCCGCGGACCCGCAGCGGTGAGGTCATGCCGCCACCTCCGCCAGCTGGTCCGGTCCTGCGATGTGCCCGACCAGGGCCGATGCCGCGACGGTGGCGGGCGAGGCCATGTAGACCTGCGCCTCGGTGCTGCCCATGCGGCCGCGGAAGTTCCGGGTGCTCGAGGTGACGCAGACCTCGCCCGGCGCGAGCACGCCCATGTGGTAGCCGAAGCACGCGCCGCACGTGGAGTTCGTGACCACCGCACCCGCCTCGACGAGGGAGGCGACGTAGCCGCGCCTGACCGCCTCGAGGTACACCTGTTGCGAAGCCGGTGTGACGATGAGCCGTACACCCGGAGCGACCTTGCGTCCCTCGACGATCCTTGCCGCGACCTCCAGATCCGCGAGCTGTCCGTTGGCGCAGGATCCGATGAACGCCTGGTCGATGCGGGTCCGGTCGAGACCGCTGAGTGGCACCGCGTTGTTGATGACGGTGCCCGGCAGGGCCACCATCGGCTCGACCGCGCCGAGGTCGATGATCCGTACGTCGGCGTAGACCGCGTCCGGGTCCGGCTCACTCGGGACGTAGGACGCCCCTGGAGCCACCCCGGCCAGGAACTCCTCGGTGACGGCGTCGCACGGGAACAGCGTGAAATCCGCGCCGATCTCTGCTCCCTGGGTCGCGACGGTCCGGCGGTCCGACATGGGCACGGATGCCAGGCCCGGACCGCCGAACTCGAGCGCGTGGTCGGTAGCGTCGCCGTACCGCCCGGCGATCGTCAGGAAGATGTCCTTGCCGTTGACGTGCGCCGGCTTCGTCCCGGCGAGTTCGTACCGGATCGTCGGCGGCACGCGATACCAGGTCCGGCCGGTGCAGAGCATCTGGAGGATCTCGAGCGGCCCCAGTCCCCGCGCGGCCGAGTTCAGCGCCCCGCCGGCGCACGTGTGGGAATCGGTGCAGCACACGACGGTGCCCGGGAGCACGAGTCCCTGCTCGGCGATGACCTGGTGGACGATGCCGTGACGGCCCACGTCGTAGAACCGGTCGATGCCGTGCTTGGCGACGAAGGCGCGCGCTTTCGCGCCGTGGTCGGCGTCGCGCGGCGTGGGTGCCGGGACCGCGTGGTCGAGGACCACGGCAACCTTGGCCGGGTCGTGGACCGCGCGGACGTCCGCGAGGCGGTCGTGGGCGAACTGGACATCGATCACGACGGTCATGTCGACGTCGCACGTGACTATCTGTCCTGGTTGGACGTCGGCGAGTCCCGCCGAGCGGGCGAGGGTCTTCTCGATGATGGTGTCAGGCACGGATCGGCTCTTTCGGTGCACGCCGGGCGGTCCACTCGTCGAGACCGACGGCCTCGAACAGGGCACGCGGTCCGACGACAGGCCCGGACGCGAGACTGCCGCCGGCGATGTCGGACATGGCTTGGGTCATGGCGGTGAACGCGGCCCCGACGGTCGCGGCGGGCAGGATCGCGCCGGCGTACCCGAGCCGCTCGAGCTGCTCCCGCGACACCTCCGGGGACTTGCCGCCCGGGACGACGTTGAAGATGACCGGTGCGCCGATCGCCGGTGGGATCGCCGCCACCTGCTCGAGAGTCTGCGGTGCCTCGACGAAGATCACGTCGGCGCCGGCCGCGACGTACCGCTTCGCCCGGGTGATCGCGGCGTCGAAACCTTCGACCGCGATCGCGTCGGTTCGGGCGACGATCAGGCTTTCTCGACGCCGCGCCGCGACCGCCGCCTCGATCTTGAGAACGAACTCGTCGGCGGCGATCAGGGCCTTGTCGTCGAGGTGACCGCACCGCTTTGGGAAGACCTGATCCTCGAGCTGCACGGCCGCCGCGCCGGCGTCCTCGTAGGTCCGCACGGTGCGGAAGGTGTTGGTCTCGTCGCCGAAGCCGGTGTCGGCGTCGGCGATGATCGGGACCTCCAGGTGCCGCCGGGCCACGGCGATCGCGCGGGTGATCTCTGTGACGGTGGTCAGCCCGATGTCGGGCAGCCCTTCACCGGCGGAAACGGCCGCACCGGACACATAGGCCGCCTCCACGCCGGCACGCGCGGCGACCGCGGCCGAAAGACCGTCGTAGACACCGGGTGCGACCAGCAGCCGCTCGCGCCGCAGGAGGTCGGAGAGCACACGGGCGTCAGACATCGGCGGGCTCCTCGGCCGGGACGTGCCCCATCCGGGCAGCGATGGCCTGCGCCGTCGCAGCGACGATCGGACCGACGCGCTCGGCTTCCTCCCGGTCGAGCCGGATCGACGGGCCGCCGATCGCCAGCGCCGCCTCCGGGCGGCCACCGAAACCCAGCACCGGGGCGGCGACCGAGTTGAGGCCCACCTCACGCTCGCTCTCGGTGTAGGCCCAGCCTCTGTCACGCACCCGGGCCAGCTGCCGGTCCAGCTCGTCCTGCGAGACGACCGTCGCGTCGGTGTAGCGCTCAAGACCCGCGTCGACCGCGGCGCCGAGCGCATCGTCGTCGAAGGCCATGAAGCACTTACCGGCCGCGCCGGCGTGAAGCGGCAGCACCTGGCCGACGTAGCCCCGGTAGATCACCGAGTGGTTGGACGACGCGGCGACCACGAGCACGCGGGAAGCGCCCTGGCGGACATACAGGCCGGCACTCTCGCCCGTCACATCACGCAACTGGTCGACGAACGGGCGCGCGACACCGAGCAGGCTCGACCCCGACCGCGCCGGAGCGCTCCACACGAGGACACGCAGGCCGACACGGTAGGAGTCGCCCTCCCGAACCAGGAGACCCTCCTGCACCAGCGTGGTGACGATCCGCGCGACGGTAGTCGCCGGGAGACCCGTGCGATCGCGAATATCCGCCACCCCGAGACGGGGCTCGGCCTCGGTGAAGCAATCCAGAACATCACACGCGCGGCCCAGCACGCGCACCCCAGGCTCAGCCATCCACCCTCCAACACCGTTCTGCGGTTTCTGAAACCGTCTAGCGGTGTGGAACACTAAGCGGGTGGCCCGCGCCCCGTCAAGCCCAAGGGGTGGCCGCCGCAGCACGGAATCGCCGTCTCGCCGAGACACTCCGGCGCTGCTTCGACGAATCGGCCCACGCGCGCACGCGATGACTCAATGGGAAATCGACCAGAGTTGATGAATGCCCCACTGGACGCCCCGCGCGAAAAGACCGGCTGAAGGATGCAGCGGTCGAGTTGTTCCTCGAGCACGGATTCGAGAACGTCACGGTCTCCGATATCACCCGAACGCGCAGGGCCGCGCCGGCGCACCCCGTCGGATGCCACGGTGACCGCGTCGCGGATCGTGGATGACCAGCTGGTCCGGCTCGCACGAAGTTCGCACTGATCACCGCCGGAATCGCCGACGCATTGCGCGGACGCGCACCCCGAACAGCTGGCTGAAATGCTCGCGAGGGTCGGCGTGACCGCGTTTCGGGCCGCATTCGAGCGCTGACTCGACGACCCCGGGGAAGGCGGCATTCTCACCTTTGTTCGATGCCGTCATCGCGGAGTTCGTCTCGGCACTGGCCGGGCGGGCCATCGCAGGTGGCCCAGCCACCACACCCGCGGCTGTCGCCTCCTGGTGCAGCCCGAGCAGCGGGGTACAGCAGTCAGGTTGTTGGCGAGGTCCTCGGCACAGCGGACGTGCGCGGCCAGCACGCCCAACACGTTGGGCAGTTCGAGCGCCGGCTGCACCTGACGAAGCTGTGCAGATCGGCGGCCCGGTGCATTCCCACGGTCGGCGGGCGATTGCCGGGTCCGGCGACCGCCTCGCAAGTCCGAGTCCCTGACCAACCCGGCAGCTGCTCGCCGGTTCGCTCCAGCTCGTCACCGGTCAGTTCGCGGCACGAGACGGCGGAGCCTAGACAGCCAGTTTGTGCCTAACCGCTCGAGAGTGCGCCACTCCCCGGTCTGACTGATCCAGGTCTTGACCGGCGGCAGAGCCAAGGCTAGCGTTCCGATTGAACTTGGCGCCAACGCCAAGTTGATCAAGGAGGACCGGCATGGGCGGCGGAAGCCCCACTCAGTCATCTGCCGACCAGTTCGCGCTCGCGGGCCGGGTCGCTCTTGTGACCGGCGGGTCGAAGGGCATCGGTCTGGCGACCGCCACCTTGCTGACCGAAGCCGGCGCCCAGGTCGCGGTCGCCTCACGGGATGCCGGACACCTGGATGCGGCGGTCGAGGAGATCGTGCGAGCGTGTCCAGGTGCCGAGCCCGGTCGCTACGTCGTCAACGCGGGTGAGGCAAGCCAGGCAGAGGCCACGGTCCAGGCTGTACTTGAGGACTTCGGCCGCATCGACATCCTGGTCAACAACGCCGCGACCAATCCGTACTACGGGCCGGTGACGGGCATCGACGTCGCACGAGCAGCCAAGACCGTTCAGGTCAACCTGATCGGTCCGGTGTTCTGGACCCGGTACGTCTGCGACGCCTGGATGTCCGCCCACGGTGGTGCCATCGTGAACATGGCCTCCCTCGGGGCGTACATCGTCGAGCCGGGAGCCGGGTTCTACGCGGTCACCAAGGCCGGGCTGGTCCATCTGACCACGCAGCTGGCTGCCGAACTGGGTCCGGCGGTGCGGGTCAATGCCATCGCACCAGGGGTCGTGAAGACCGACATGGCCCGGGTTCTCTGGGAGGGCAGGGAAAAACAGCTGGCCGCCCGGCTGCCGTTGCGCAGGCTCGGCGTACCTCGCGATATCGCGAACACCGTGCTGTTCCTCGTCAGTGACGCGTCTTCCTGGATGACCGGCCAGACGCTCGTGGTGGACGGCGGAGCCATGGCCATGCCGCTCGCGGGCCTCGGGGAACAGCTGTGACAGCCACCAGCAGCCAGCGGAGGAACACGATGGAGTGGATTCAGCCCGAACACCTGCTTCCCCAGGTCCTGCGCAGACGCGCCACCGAAACCCCCGACGCGGCGTTTCTCCGGCACGTCGACGGGCGCACACAGACCTATCGGCAAGCCCACGAGGAGTGCCTGCGCTGGGCGAATGCCCTGGGACGGCTGGGCGTGCGACGCGGCGACACCGTCCTGACCATGCTGCCGAACTCCTTTGAGGCCTACCACGCGTGGCTCGGTCTCTCGTGGCTCGGCGCGGTGGAGATCACGCTCAACACGGGCTACCAAGGGCGGATGCTGCGCTACACGGTGGAGGCCGCGAACGCCCGCGTCATGGTCGTTCCGCAGCAGTTCCTCCCCCGGCTGGCCGAGATCGCCGACCAGCTGGAGACGCTGGAGACGGTCGTAGTGTCCGATGGGGACGGTGCGTTGCCGGAGTTACCGCTGCGCGTGGTCGGCCGGAGCGCGTTCCTCGACGAGGCCGTCGCGGAGCTGCCGGACGGTGCCACGGACCCGCAGCCCTGGGACATCTCCTGCGTCATCTGGACGTCAGGGACGACCGGCCCGTCGAAGGGGGTGATGCTGCCGTGGGCCGAGATGTATCTGTTCAACGAGGTCGTCACCGGTGTCACCGGCCCGGACGACGTCTTCTACCACTTCATGCCGCCGTTCCACATCGGCGGCAAGCTGATCTTCTATGCCACGGCGGAGCTGGGCGCGTCGCTGCTGATGCGCCCGGTGTTCAGCAGCAGTAACTTCTGGCGGGACGTGCGCACCCACGGCTGTACCCACGTCAACATCCAGGGCCCGATGGTCCGCATGCTGATGAACGCACCGCCGACGCCAGACGACGCCGACAATCCACTGCGCACGATGGGCTGCGCGCCGTTGCCTCCGGACCTGGACGATTTCCACCGCCGGTTCGAGGTGCGGGGGACCAACACCTACTACGGGATGACCGAGATCGGCCTGCCGTTCGTGTCGGCCGGCCTGGAGCTGCCCAACCTGGAATCGTGCGGTCGGCTTCGCGACGGCTACCAGGTGCGCATTGTGGACGAGCATGACTACCCGGTCGCGGATGGGCAGGTCGGTGAGCTGATCGTCCGTGCCGATCACCCGTGGACGATGAACGCCGGCTACCTGAACATGCCGCGCGAGACGGCGGAGGCATGGCGCAACGGCTGGTTCCACACCGGGGACGCCTTCCGGGCCGACGCCGACGGCAACTACTACTTCGTGGACCGGTACAAGGACGCGCTACGCAGACGGGGAGAGAACATCTCCAGCTTCGAGGTTGAGTCGCAGGTCGGCGCGCATCCCGACGTGCTGGAGGCGGCGGCCGTCGCGGTCCCGTCGGAACTGGGCGAGGACGAGGTCATGGTCTACGTGGTGCGCTCACCAGGCAGCGCGCTCAGTGAGGCGACACTGTCCGGCTGGCTCACCGAGCGCATGCCGAAGTTCATGCGGCCCCGCTACATCGAGTTCGTCGACTCCCTGCCGAGAACGGACGCCACGCTGCGGGTCAAGAAAGCGGAACTGCGCGCCCGCGGAGTCACCCCGGACACCTGGGACCGGGAGGCGGCCGAATCGGCCGCACCCGCGACGTGAGAGGACGACAATGCGACTTGAGCCGACTGCCCGTTCACAGGAACTGCAGGAAAGGCTGCTCGACTTCATGGCGGAGAAGGTCTATCCAGCCGAGGCCGTGTACCGCGAGCAGATCGTGGCTTCTGGCGATCCGCATCTGCACCCTCCGGTCATGGAGGAGCTGAAGGCGGCGGCCAGGGAACGCGGGCTGTGGAACCTGTTTCACCCCGCTCCCCAGTACGGTCCCGGACTCACGACGTTGGAGTACGCCCCGCTGGCGGAGATCATGGGGCGAAGTCTGATCGGTCCGGAGGCGACGAACTGCTCGGCACCCGACACCGGGAACATGGAGGTGCTCACGCTGTTCGCGGACGAGCGGCAGCGCCAGCAGTGGCTGGAGCCGCTGCTGGCGGGCACAATCCGCTCCGCCTTCTGCATGACGGAGCCGGAGGTGGCCAGCGCCGACCCGACCGGCGTCCGGCTGCGGATCGACCGCGACGGCGACGACTACGTCCTCAATGGACGGAAATGGTGGGTGACCAACGCATATCACAAGAACTGCGCGGTCTTCCTCGTCTTCGGGCGCACAGGCGACGAGGACCTGCCCCGGCACCGCAGGCACAGCATCGTCGCCGTACCGGCCGACACGCCGGGGATCCACCTGCGCCGAGCCCTGCCGGTATTCGGCTACCAGGACCCCGAGGGCCACGCCGAGATCGAGTTCATCGACGTCCGGGTGCCGGTGGGCAACATCATCGGGGCGGAGGGCGACGGTTTCCTGATCGGCCAGGCCCGCTTGGGACCTGGCCGCATCCACCACTGCATGCGCTCGGTCGGGATGGCTGAGCGGGCCCTGGAGCTGATGTGCGCACGCGCCTCCGCCAGGTCGACCTACGGGCGTGCGATCGCCGACAACGCCAACATCCGGGACTGGATCGCCGAGTCCCGAGTGGACATCGAGATGCTGCGGTTGATGATCCTGCGCACCGCGTGGCTCATGGACACCGCCGGCAACAAGGAAGCGCGCACCGAGATCGCCGCGATCAAGGTGGCCGCGCCACGGATCGCGTTGCGTGTCCTCGACCGGGCGATCCAAGTGCATGGCGCGTGCGGCGTTGGTGATGATGTGCCGCTCGCGGCGATGTGGGCCTTTCAACGGACGCTGCGCATCGCCGACGGGCCGGACGAGGTACACAAGCGGCTGCTCGCCCAGCGCGAGCTGGATCGGATCGCGGGATGACCGGGGAGATGATGATGTCAACGAGTTCGAAACCGATGCCACTCACACCACGTGGCCGTGCCACTCGGGAGAAGCTGCTGGAGGCGTCACGGCGGGTCTTCGAACGCGACGGGTTCCTCGACGTCAAGGTCACCGACATCACCACGGAGGCCGGTGTCGCCGCCGGGTCGTTCTACACCTACTTCGAGAGCAAGGAGGACACGTTCCGAATCCTCTTGGAGCAGATGCGTGAGCAGCTCCTGCACCCGGAGCCTCGTTCCGGCGGTACTGCCGACGACCCGGTCGAGGAGATTCGGCAGGCTACCCAGCACTATTTCGAGACCTATCGGCGCAACGTCGGACTCATGCGCATCTTCGAACAGATGTCGGCCGTCGACAGCAGTTTCCGGAATCTGCGGATCGAGCGGGCGACGGTGTTCATCGAACGCAACGCGCGGAGCATCCGGGCCCTGCAGAAGCAGGGTCGGGCTGATTCGACGGTCCCGGCGGAACTCGCCAGCCTGACTCTGAGCTCGATGGTGTCCCGGGTGGCACAGTTGGTGTTCAACTTCGGATACCCGGTGGACGACGTCAACGAGGTTGTCGACGCCGTCGTCCATCTCTGGGTCAAGTCGCTCGACATTCACTGACCAACCGACACCGTCAGTCCGCCTACCGTTCCGTCGATCGTCGAGACGGACGGACCTACCGCGCGCCCAAGGGAGGGTGAGACCGGTGACCGAACCGATCGATGTCGAGCTCGACCGCGTCGGTCGCTGGCTGCGCCAGGCCGGACTCGGCGCCGGGCCGATTGAATCGGCCACGGTGCTCGGTGGCGGCACGCAGAACCTTCTGCTCGTGCTGTGCTGGGGTGGCAGGGACCTGGTGTTGCGCTGCCCGCCGCGGCACTCGGGGCAACGCGGCGACGAGACGATGCGGCGAGAGGCACGGGTGCTGACGGCCCTCGGCCGAACCGACGTGCCACACGCGAGGCTGGTCGCCCACTGCGGTGATCCGGCGGTGATCGGCGCGGCGTTCACCCTCACCGAACGAGTCGCGGGCTTCAACGCGGGCGCCGAGATCCCCGAGACGGTATTGGCCGACGAAACCGCTCAGCACCGGTTGGGACTGACCGTCGTGGACGCGCTGCTCGCACTCGGCCGAGTCACACCCCGCCGCGTCGGGCTGGCCGACCTGGGCCGACCGGATGGGTGGCTGGAGCGGCAGCCGGACCGCTGGCGGCGGCAACTGGCCGGCTACCACGGCACCGGCGGCTATCGCGACGGCAGCCTGCCCGGCGCGGACGAGATCGCCAGGTGGCTGGCCGAACACCGTCCTCCGACGTGGCGGCCGGGGCTGGTCCACGGTGACTTCCACCTGGCGAACGTTCTGGCTGACCCAAGCTCCGGTGCCGTGCGCGCCGTCATCGACTGGGAGCTGTGCACGCAGGGCGACCCGCTGCTCGACCTCGGACACCTGCTGGCGACCTGGCCGCAGGACAACGACCCACGGGTGCGGGCACCGCTCGCCGCTGCGCTGCCCGGGCTGCCATCCCGCAGGCAGCTGCTTGACCACTACGCCCGTCACAGCGATCGAGACCTAGACGACTTGCGCTGGTTCGAGGTTCTTGCGCGCTACCGGCTCGCCGTGATCGTCGAGGGGACACACGTACGAGCGCTCGTCGGCCAAGCCCTTCCGGCCACCGGGCGGGAAGCGCACGCACGCGCCGTGGGCCTGCTGGAACGGGCAATGACAGACATCGAGACGAACGGATGGTGAGGCGGATCATGGCAACGCGGCTGCGCCAGGTGGCGCTGATCGCCCAGCAGCTCGATCCGGTCGTCGACGACGTTCGCGCCGTCTTCGGCCTGGAGGTCGGGTTCACGGCGGAGGACGAGATTGCCCTGCGCGGGCCAGGTCTCGTTGACGAATTCGGGATCACCAACGCGGTCCTGCCTGTAGGCGACACCTTCCTGGAGGTCATCTCGCCGCAGCGCCCCGACACTCCCGCGGCGCGCTTCCTCGCCGCCCGGGGTGGCGACAGCGGCTACATGGTGCTGTTGCAGTGTTCCGGACTGGCCGAGGTCCGGCGCAGGCTGGCCGAGGCGGGTGTGCGGGAGGTCTGGGAATCGCCGCTACCCGACATTCACGGAGTCCACCTCGACCCGCGAGACACGGGCGGCATCCTGTTTTCCGTCGAGGAACCCGACGATCCCGCCGAATGGCCGTGGGCGGGACCGAACTGGCGCGCCGCGCGACGGATCGAGGTTTCGTCGGCCATCGTCGGTGCCGAACTCAAGACCGCCGATCCGTGGGCCAGCGCACGCCAGTGGGGGCACTTCCTCGATCGCCCGGTCACCGCCCGCCCCGACGGAACACCCCTGCTCCACCTCGGTGCCACCGCCGACGGATGGATCGGCTTCCGTCCCGGCGCCCACCCGCGAGACACCGGTCTCCACGAGGTCGTGCTCCGCTGCGCCGACCCCGCGGACGTGCTGCACCGCGCGGCCAGTCGCGACCTGCCGGTCGCCGACGGCGCCGCAGTGGTGGCCGGTGTTCTCCTTCGCCCGGAGGGAGACTGATCATGACCGACCCGAAGCTGACTGACGACGCCGAGCAAAGCCCCCCGACAACGAGCACCGCCAAGCCGACCCGGGCGGCGGTCGCCGCCGGGATCGGGCACTTCGTCGAGTACTTCGACTACACGCTCTACGGCTTCTTCGCCGTCGTGATCGGGGCACAGTTCTTCCCCGATGCAGACCCGACCGCGTCGCTGCTCGCCGCGTTCGCCGCCTTCGCGCTGGCTTTCGTGGCCCGCCCGGTCGGTGGCCTGGTGTTCGGGCACTTCGGCGACCGGCTGGGGCGGCGCAACGCGCTCGCGGTGTCAGTGTTGATGATGGGCGGCGCGTCCCTGCTCATCGGCGTGCTTCCGCCGTACAGCGCGATTGGCGTCTGGGCCCCGATCCTGCTCGTGATCGCACGACTGTTGCAGGGGTTCTCCGCCGGTGGGGAGAACGCCGGCGCGGTCACCTTCCTCGCCGAATACGCGCCCCAGGGCAAGCGCGGCCTCTACTGCAGCTGGCACCAGGTGGCCCTGACCGCCGCGCTGCTGGCGGGATCGGGGGCCGCGACCCTGACCTCCGCCGTGCTTCCCGCGGACGCGTTCGCGTCCTGGGGCTGGCGCGTACCTTTCCTGCTGGGGGCGGCGCTCGCGCTCGTCGGCGTGTACGTCCGGCTCCGGCTCGGTGACACCCCGGCGTTCCGCCGCCTCGAGCGCTCCGCGTCCACCGAGCGGGTGCCGCTCGCGGCCGCGTTGACGACGTACCGCAGGGCCGTGCTGATCGGGCTCGGCTTCTTCGTGGGCCCGAGCGTCGCAGCCTACGTCTTGCTGATCTACATGCCGACATACGCCAGCGAGGTCGCCGGGCTCGACCGGCCGCTCGCGCTCCTCAGCAACTCAATCGCGTTGTCGCTGCTACTTGTCCTCGTCCCTTTCGCGGGCGTCTTGTCCGACCGGATCGGCCGCAAGCCGCTGTTGATTGCGTTCAATCTTGCGCTCGCGGCTGGGAGTTACCCGCTCATGGTGCTGCTGGCACAGGGTGGCTTCGCTTCGGTGTTGACGGCGCAGCTGGCCTTCGCCATTGTGGTCGCCGCCTTTTTCGGCCCGGCCGGCGCCGCCGCCACCGAACTGTTCACCACAAGCGTGCGGGTCACCGGCTTCGGCATCGGCAACAACGTCGCCACCGCGCTGTTCGGCGGCACCGCGCCGCTCCTCGCGACTTGGCTGATCGCCACTACCGGCAACGAAACATCACCGGCGGTGCTCCTCGTCGCGGGCGGCGCGGTCTCGCTGCTCGTGGTGTGGCGGATGGAGGAGACCGCACACAAGCCCTTGCGTTGACATCCGCAAACGCGACCCAGAAGGAGAGCAGCATGCCCCACACATCAGTAATCAGTGACGGACACGCCTTCACCGAGTCCCCCCGCTGGCACGAGGGACGGCTGTGGTTCGTCGACATGAACCGCGGCCAGGTTCTCGCCGTCGAACCCGGCCGGAAACCGGAGGTCGTCACGGACGTACCCGGCCGCACCGGCGGGATCGGGTGGCTGCCTGATGGCAGGCTGCTCGTCGTACAGCAGGAAGCCCGCACCGTCCTCCGCCTCGAGCCGCAGGGCCTCGTCGTGCACGCCGACCTCTCGGCCGAGGTCGACAGCATGCTCAACGACATGTGGGTGGACTCCACCGGCCGGGCCTGGGTCGGTGAGATGGGCTTCGACCCCCACGACTTCCTCGCCCAGCCTGAGGTGATCGCGGCGCTGACCGCCGAGTCCGTCGATGGGCCACTCGAGGTGCCCTCGACGAGCAGGATCTTCGCGGTCGAGCCCGACGGGTCATGCCACGTCGCTGCCAGCGACCTGGTCTTCACCAACGGCATCGTGGTGGACGAGCGCCGCAGGCGACTTGTGGTCGCCGAGACTTTCGGTGCCCGATTGACCGTCTTCGACATCGACGAGAACGCACGCCTGTGCGGCAGGCGGGAATGGCCCCTCGGATTCGCACCGGACGGGATCGCGTTGGCCCCGGAGGGCGAGATCTGGGTCGCCGATCCGATGCACCTGTGCGCCAGGCGCGTCGGTGACGGCGGGACGGAAACCGGACGGATCAAGGCCGACCAACTCTGTCTAGCGTGCGCCACTGGCGGCGCGGGTAGCACGACGCTGTACCTCTGCACCGCCCCGACCACCGACCTGAAGGAGAGCTTGGAGCTGAACGGGGCGCGCATCGACGCCGTGCCGATCTGAGCCGCCACCTTGAGAACTTCGTGTCGCGTGAACAGGCGTCGACATCCGGCCGGCCAGGCCATGGTGCGAGAAGATCCGCACCGCCGAGCCGGACTCGGCAGCGCCAGCGGCTCGCACACGCGCTGGACCGCGCCTCGCCCCGCTTGACCGGGCACGCCCGGCGGACCCCGCTTGGCCCGCCGGCACGTCCAAAGGGGCGGACAGCGGGACCCTGAACGCGGCAGGATGGCCCACATGACATTGCCTGCCCTCCCCGAGGAGTCCTTCCAGCGCGTGCTCTGCGTCGTCGCGCACCCCGACGACATGGAGTACGGCACGTCCGCGGCCGTCGCTCGCTGGACCGCGCGCGGCATCCAGGTCGGTTATCTCCTGCTCACCCGCGGCGAGGCCGGCATGCCCAACCCTCCCGAAGAGACGGCTCGCCTGCGCGTCGCCGAGCAGAAGGCGGCCTGCGCCGTCGTCGGCGTCGAGCACCTGACCGTCCTCGAACATCCGGACGGTGTGCTCGTCTACGGACTCGACCTGCGGCGGGACATCTGCCGGGAGATCCGCCGGTTCAAGCCCGACGTCGTGCTCGGCGGTGGGTACGAGATCGAGACGCCCTACGGCTTCGACCAGGCCGACCACCGCGCGGCCGGGCTCGCGACGCTCGACGCGGTGCGCGACGCGGGCAACCGGTGGGTCTTCCCGGAGCAGATCGACGACGAGGACCTCGAACCGCACTCCGTGCGCTGGTTCATCGTCCCCGCACTCGCCGGCTCCGGCGCGACCCACGGCGTCGAGGTCACCGGTGAGCCGCTACGCCGCGGCGTCGCCTCGCTCGAGGCGCACGCCGCGTACCTGGCCGCGCTCCCGGACCACCCCGCCCCCAAGGACTTCATCCCGGAGTTCACCGCATTGAGCGGCAAAGCCATGGGCGTCGAGCACGCCGTCCTGTTCCGCGCCCGCGACCTGCAGGCACCACCGGAGCCACTCACCGAAGCCATGCAGGACTGACCCGAGTCAGCTGGTCACCCATCACCGGGCGACGCGTCGAGCCACGATGGACTGTGAGGTCGGCGCTGGCGGCGAGTGCGAGGGTCGCGGCGCCGTGGCGGAAGGGGCTGCCGCCGGGTTCGGCACAGCCGAGGCCGTGGTCGACCCAATCGGGTCCTGCTGAGTGCGGCGCTGCCGGTCACCCGCGTCACGCATGGCGGCTACTGGACGGCTGTGGGCAGCAGGCGGCCGCCGGCCGAGGCCATGCCGAGCCAGGTGTGTGGGTTGCCCTGCCAGCACCAGCCGAGCTTGGGCGCGTGCTTGCTGATCCAGATGGCGGGAACCCGGCGGTCGTCGGATCGGGAGCCGCCGAGGGAGAAGCACTTGTTCTTCACCAGGAGTTCGGGGAACTGGGTGATCAGGGCGATCCCTTCCTCGATCGTGAGCGGGGTCCTGCTCCGGTCGCTGATGGTGGCCATGGCCTCGGCGGGCACGACACCGCAGAACTCCTCGCCCCGATCGACGTCCAGCAGCAGGTAGGCGCGGTGCCCGGCGAGTCCGGTCTGTTCGGTGGGAACGAACCGTTCGAGTGCGCCGGGTTCGAAGGAATGGTCGACGAAACCCGGCTGGTGCTTGCCGTGCAGCGTGGTGCGCGGCATCGTCTGCTCGATGGGCACGATGTGCCGGGTGAGCACGAGCAGGAACGGCACGGGGCCGGGTGCGCTGTCGGTGACGAGCTCGCGCAGTGGTGCGAGCAGCTCGGCGAACTCGTCCTGGCTCATCCCGGCCAGCGCCGGGTAGTCCCGGGCGACGAGATTTCCTAGCTGGCGGTCGAACTCGGTGCGGGCGTCGAACGTCGGCTGGTTGCTCATGGATTCTTACCTTTCTGGAGCGACGCGAGCGAGGGCACCGTTTTCCAGGGCCGTCCACAGTGCACCGTCGGGGCCGAGTGCGATCCCGTGCGGCTCGGCGCCGGGCGTGGGCAGGTCGTGAAGGTCGATGACCCCGTCGGCGATGGTGCCCACGCGGTTGCCGCCCCACTCCGTGAACCAGAGCGCGCCGTCGGCGCCGGGCGTGATGGCGTGTGGCCTGCCGCCGCGGTCGGGCAGGGGGTACTCGGTCACTGCGCCGTCGACGGTGATCCGGCCGAGCTGCCCGGCGGCGATCTCGACGAACCACAGCGCTCCGTCCCTGCCCGTGGTGATCCCGACCGGTGCGGCGGCCGGGGTGGGCAGCGGGTGCACGGTGACCGTGCCCGTGAGATCGATCCGTCCGATGGCGTTCGCCTTGTTGAGGGTGAACCACATCCCGCCGTCCGTGCCCGCGGTGATCGCGGAGGGGAACGCCCCTGGGTCCGGCAGCGGGTACTCGGTGACGGCGCCGTCGACGGTGATCCGGCCGATGCGACCGGCGGCGGTCTCGGTGAACCACAGGGCGCCGTCCGGGCCGGCGGCAATGCCGAATGGCCCGCAGCCCGGGGTGGGCAGTGGGAACTCCGTGACGACGCCGTCCGTGGTGATGCGCCCGATGCGGTGTGCCTGGTACTCGGTGAACCAGAGCGCTCCGTCCGGCCCGGTGGTGATGACCGTCGGCCCGCACTCCGGATCCAGCTGGTGATAGCCGGGCTCACCACCGGGGACCAGCCGGCCGATCCGGCCGCTGTGGACCATGGTGAACCACAGGGCGTGGTCCGGCCCGGTCGTGAGCGCGTACGGGCCGCCGCCCGCCACGGGGTACTCCTCGATCCGCACGCGGGTCATGCGGTCTGCTCCAGGCCGTGCTCCGCGGCGATGCGGGCGATGTCGGCCGGGGTGCCGGCCATGATGGTCCGGGCATGCGCGGTGACCAGCTCGGTGGGCCAGTTCCACCAGGCGGCTCGCCGCAGCCGGTCGACGTCGGCGTCGTCGAAGCGCTGCCGGATCGGGCGGGCCGGGTTGCCTCCGACGATCGTGTAGGGCGGCACGTCGGCGGTCACCACCGCTCCGGCCGCGATGATGGCGCCGTCGCCGATCCGCACGCCGGGCATGACGGTGGCCTGGGAGCCGAACCAGACATCGTTGCCGACCACGGTGTCGCCGCGGCTGGGCATGCCGGTGACGAGGTCGAGCGTCTGCTCGGCCCACTCGCCGCCGAACATCGTGAACGGGAAGGTGGACACGCCCAGCATCGGGTGTTCGCCGCCGGCCATGAGAAACCGGGTACCCGCGGCGATGGCACAGTATCTGCCGATGATCAACCGTTCGGGCCCGTAGGCGTACAGCACGTTGCGCTGCTGGAACTCGGTCGCGCCGTCGGGGTCGTCGTAGTACGTGTACTCGCCCACCGAGATCGTCGGCGAGTTGACCAGCGGCCTCAGGAACACCACCCGCTGGTGCTCCGGCAGCGGGTGGAGGGTGCTGGGATCAGGTGTCAACGTGTGGCTCCTGGTGAGGGGTTGCGGGCGGGCACGGGGTCGAGGAAACCGTAGACGCGGCGCAGGCGGCCCTGCCCGGTGACGAGAACGGCGAGGCCGATGATCACCGCGGGGCCGCCGGGCGGCGCCAGCTCCCACGCCAGCCGTGCCAGCTGGTGGTGAACGTCCGGGCGGCCGGCCATCCGGTAGCTCATGCCGGGGAATCTTCGCTGGGCCGTGGCCAGCACGTCGTCGATGGCGTCGCGGCCCTCGGCCAACGCGATCGGGTCGATGTAGCGGGCGTCGTCGGCCCATAGCTCGCCGACGAGCGCCCGGCGCGTGGCCGGGTCACGCTCGTTCCAGCTTCCCAGGTACCGCCGGGCCAGCTCGTCGATGTCGGGCATGGCGATCACGCTACGGCCGGCGACGCCGTGCGGAATCCGTCACGTCCAGGCAATCCGGCCCGGGATCGACCGGCCGTTTCAGTACTGTCGCCACGTGCTGCACGGACGGGACGACGAGACATCGGTCATCGACCGGGTGCTGGCGGACTGCCGCGCCGGTCGCAGCGGCTCCCTGCTCATCACCGGGGAACCGGGCATCGGCAAGACCGCGCTGCTGGAGTACGCGGCGTCGGCGGCCGACGGGCTGCGGATCGTGCGCAGCACCGGCGTCGAGTCCGAGGCGCACCTGCCGTTCGCCGGCCTGCACCTGCTGTTGCGGCCCGCCCTCGACCGGGCCGGCGCCCTGCCCGAGCCGCAGACGCGCGCCCTGCACGGCGCGTTCGGGCTCGCCGCCGCCGAACCGGGCGACCGCATGCTCGTCGGCCTGGCCGTACTGTCCCTGCTCTCCGAGTTCGCCGACGGTGAGCCGGTCCTCTGCCTCGTCGACGACGCCCAGTGGCTGGACCGGCCGTCGGCCGAGGCGCTGCTGTTCGCCGCGCGGCGGCTCGACGCCGAGGGCATCGCGCTGATCATCGCCGCCCGACCCGGCTTCGCCGCGCCCGGGCTGCGCGAGCTGCCGCTGACCGGGCTCGACGCACCCGCTGCCGCGGGGCTGCTGGCCGAGCACGCCGCCACGCTGTCCCCCACCGACCGGTACCGGGTGCTGGCCGAGGCACAGGGCAACCCGCTCGCCCTGCTCGAGCTTCCCGCCGCGCTCGCCGGTGACCGGGCGCCCGGCGCCGGTCAGGCCCTGCCCATGACGGACGCGGTGCAAGCGGCGTTCCTCGATCAGGTGCGGCGGCTACCGGAGCCGAGCCAGCGCCTGCTGCTCGTCGCGGCGGCCGAGGACACCGGCGACCGCGGCATCGTGCTGCGCGCCGCCGCCACGCTCGGCTGCGGGCTGGAGGACCTGGTGCCCGTGGAGACTTCCAGGCTGCTCCATGTCGACCACCACACCCTGCGCTTCCGCCATCCGCTCGTGCGGTCGGCCGTCTATCAGGCAGCGCCGGTCAGCCTCCGCCTCGTGGTGCACACGGCCCTCGCCGAAACACTCGACCGGCCGGACGACGCCGACCGGCGCGCCTGGCACCACGCCGTCGTCGCCACCGGACCCGACGAGCAGGTAGCCGCCGACCTGGAACGCACCGCCCAGCGGGCCGCCGCGCGCAGCGGGTACGCCGCCGCCGGGGCGGCCTACGAACGGGCCGCCCGGCTGAGCCCACCCGGCGAGGACCACGCCCGCCGCCTGGTGCTGGCCGCCGAAGCCGCCGCCGAGGAAGGCGACGTCGAACGCATGATGGAGCTCACCAGCCCGGTGGAAGCCGAGGACCGGGCGCTGACCGTGCGTGCCATGCGGGTGCGCGCGGCGGCGGCGTTCCACCAGGGCTCCCTCCGCACGGCCCTGCGCTTGCTGACCGAGGCGGCAGTCCTGACAGGCGACCCAGCGCTGGCCGCCGACCTGCTGCTCGACGCGGTGCACGCGGCCTGGTACCTCGGGCGGGACGAGATCGCCGACACCGCCGACCGGCTGGACGCCCTGCCGTTGCCGTCCGACGACCCGCTCACCCCCGTCGCCCGCCTGCTGACGTGGGCCGTGCGGTCCGCGATCGGTCAGGGGGATCGCGACCCGGAGACCCTCGCGAAGCGGATCGTGGCGGCCCGGCGGACCGGGTTCGGCGGCCCACACGAGACGATCCTCGTCGGTGCCACCAGCCTCCAGGTCGCCGGCCACGACACCGAGGCCCACCGCGTGGCCGACGAACTGCTCACCCAGTGCCGCGAGCGCGGCTGGATCGGGCGCACGCCGCCGGTGCTGGCGTGCGTCGCCAGGGCACTGACCTTCCTCAGCCGCCACGCCGACGCGTGGGACGAGGCCACCCAGGCACTGCACATCGCGGAAGAACTCCAGCACCGGCAGTGGATCGCGGAAACGAGCGGTGTGCTCGCCTACCTGGCCGCCGTGTCAGGCGACGAGTCCCGTTGCCAGTCCTTCGCCGACGAGGCGCTCACCGCGCCCGAGCCCGGCGCTCCCCCGGCCGGCATGACCTGGGCGCACTGGGCGCTGGCCATGCTCGACCTCGGCCACGCCCGATGGGAATCGGCCCTCACCCGGCTGGAGGCCCTGCACGCCGGACCGGTGCGGCACCAGCTTCCCGGCCTGCGCAGCGTTCCCGACCTCGTCGAGGCGGCGACGCGACTCGGCCGGACCGCCAGCGCCCACGAGCCACTCGCCCGGTTCGCGGACTGGGCACACCAGGCCGGGCAACCGTGGATCGACGCACACGTCCACCGCTGCCACGCCCTCCTCGCGGCGGACAGCGAAGCCGAAGAGTCGTACGACGCGGCGTTGCGGCTGCACCCGGACGACCGGCCATTCGACCGCGCACGCACCGCGCTGCTCTACGGGGAATGGCTCCGCCGCCAGCGCCGCAAGTCCGCGGCGAGAACCCAGCTCCGCGACGCGTTCGAAACCTTCCGCAGGCTGGGCGCCACGCCATGGGCGGAACGAGCCCGCACCGAACTCGACGCAACCGGGCAGAGCGTGCCGAAACCCGGCGCCGCGGACGAAAGGCTGGCCACACTCACCCCGCAGGAACGCAACATCGTCCGACTTGCCGCCCGCGGACTGTCCAACCGGGACATCGCCGCGCAACTGTTCCTCAGCCCGCGCACGGTCGGCTACCACCTCTACAAAGCGTTCCCGAAACTCGGAATCACCGCCCGCACGGAACTCGCCACGCTCGAACTGACCTCCAGCCCGGCGCCCGCATAGGGCCGGACACGGGCTTCCTCGCCGCGAGCCTTCTCGTTGTCGTCGACCTCCCCTGGTTGTCCCTACGACCGCGACGGTCTCGGCGGACGCGGCAGGTTACCGTGTTCCCTGCCCCGGTACCGCATCGCCCAGTAGCGTGTACAGCTCGTCGGTCACCTCATCGAGCGGCTGACTGGAGCCTGCGGCGCGGGCGAGAGCGAGTGCACCTTCGGTCGCCGCAAGGATCGTGCGTGCCAAGCGGGGGGCGCGGCTCCGATCGACTCCAGCGTCGACCAGCATGCTGGACATCGCGCGGTGCCAGTCAGCGAAGACCTCGCGGGCGACTTGCCGCTGCCGCGCGTCACTCGAGGTTGCCGCCGCGGCCACCGGGCAACCAGAGCGGTAGTCACTGGCGTCGAGAACCCGGCGCCACCGGTCGGCGAAGGCAAGCAGAGCCTGCCTTGCGTGGCCGCCACGGCCCTGTTCGATCAACTCGGTGACCTGCACGCCGACGAAACGCACGGCTTCCTCCGCGAGCGCCGCCTTACCGCCGGGGAAATGGTGGTACATCGAGCCGAGCGGCACACCCTCGCTCTCGGCGAGCGACCGCAGGCTCATCGCGTCGATCCCACCAGTGGCGATCGCTTTGGCGGCGCCGAGAATCATCCGGGTACGCGTGTCCATGGTCATCCCAGAAGTCTATTGCCTCCGGTTATGACACCTGTCATAGTGCTGCCATGACGAACGAGCTCGTTCCCTCCGAGGAGGCAGGTGACTCGGTGCCGGCGGTCCGCCGGGAGCCGATGACGTTCCTCGCCGACGATGGTCGGGTTCTGGCTGGCAATTGGTTCCGCCCGAGCGAGGGTCCATCCGGCGCGGTCCTGTTGGTGCCCGCGATGGCCACACCAGCGTCGTTCTACGGTGCGTTCGCAAGCTGGCTGGCTGAGCGGGGGTTCCTGACACTCACCTTCGACTACCGAGGGATGGGAGGGCCCTCGGAGATGCGCGCCGAGCAAGGCGACATGTTGCGTTGGGCCGGTGACGCGGCGAGCGCCCTTCAGGCCATGCTGGAGGAGGCGCCGGCAGGCTTACCGGTGACCTGGCTGGGGCACAGCCTTGGCGGCCAACTGCTCCCGTTCGCGCGACACGATCTGATCGACCACGCTCTGCTGGTCGCTTCTGGTCTCGGCTACTACCGGTGGAACACACCACGGATCCGGAGGGTGACTCCGCTGCTGAGGGTGGTCGCGCCGATGGCCATCCGGGTCGCCGGGTACTACCCGGGTCGCCGCCTACGGATGCTCGGCGATGTTCCGCCCAATGTGATGCGGCAATGGGCCCGCTGGTGCATGAGCCCGAAGTACTATGGCATCGACGTTCCGGACATCGTCGACCGTGCGCGGGAGATCACGCTGTCGATGGATTCGTTGACGTTCACCGATGACGAGCTGCTCGGCGAGCGAAGCCACCAGGCGTTGGAAAGCCTCTACGCGGCATCGCGTCCGAACGTGCGCCGGGTGGCGCCTCGCGACCATGGACTGCAGCGGATTGGTCATCACGGGTTCTTTCGTGCTCGGATGCGCCCCCTGTGGGACGACCTGGCACTACCACGGCTGCCGACTCGCTGAGCAATCTGGCTTGCCAGCGCGGATGGCGCGGTGAGGTCAGCGAGTTGGCGCGAGCGGCGCAGCTGATTCGCCCACTTCTAAGTTTGCTAGTCAACGTCCAAGTTGGAGGGTTCTCGTGACGGTGCTTGACGGTAAGGGCGCGGTCGTGACTGGTGGGTCCCGCGGCATCGGTCGCTCGATCGTCGAACGGCTGGCACGTGATGGTGCCGCAGTCGTGTTCAACTACGCGAGCAACACACAGGCCGCGAAGACGGTCGAGGAGGCGGTCCGTTCCGCGGGCGGCCGGGCTGTGTCGGTGCAGGCGGACTTGGCCGAAGCGGGTGCGGTTGACCGGTTGATGGCGGTTGCCGACGAGGAACTCGACGGTCTGGACATCGTCATCCACAGCGCCGCGCTCGATATCGCGACAGCTCCGATATCCGAGACGAGCGAGCTGGTGTGGGACCAGACCATGACGGTCAACGCCAAAACGGCATTCCTGCTGACCCAGCACGCGGCCAGGACTATGCGAACCGGTGGACGGATCGTGCATATTTCGACGCTGAACACCAGCCGTCCTGCGCCCGGAAATTCAGCCTACGTCGCCAGCAAAGGGGCGATCGAGCAACTCACCAGAGTCGCAGCACTCGAACTCGGCGCTAGGCAGATCACGGTGAATGCCGTCTGCCCCGGCGCGACGGACACCGAGTTGTTGCGCCGGGCGAACCCCGAGGCGGCGCTCGCCCAGGTCGCGGCGATGACCCCCTTGGGCCGGCTCGGACAGCCCCACGACATCGCCGACGCCGTCGCGATGCTCGCCAGCCCCGACAGTCGATGGATCACGGGCCAGATCATCAACGTCACCGGCGGACTCGGGTGATGTCGAGCGCAACGACAATCGACGGGCCTGGGTTCCGGGCACTCGGTAGAAGGCGTTGCCGCGGAGCATGGCGAACAGGACGCCGCAGTGGCGTCGAGCGAGGCAGCTGAGGGCGGCGTTGTGTTTCTCGCCTTCCGCCGGTTTCCGGTCAGGCCTGGAGGTCCGGACTGCTTTCCGCAGGACGCATGGCTGCCTGTCGATCTGCCTCATGTCGGCCTTGTGCTGAAGTGCGTACGCGTCGTAGCAGGCGGAGGAATGGTCTGTCGAGCCGTGCGGTGATGTGGCCGAGCGCGGTGCCGGTGCGGTCCTGTTCGCTCTGGAGCTGGGGACCGGGACCGCTCCGGCGTAGTGGGCTTGGAGGAGCTCGTCGCGCTGGGCGAGGAGTTCGTGATTCTGCTTGGCGAGGTCGTCGGGCTCGAACTTCGCTTGCGCGTAGTCGCAGTCGTCGCGGTACGGCCGGTGAGCACCGTGCCCTGGCGGTGCGAGACTCTCACCCGGGCGACGCCGCGTTTGTGACGACCGCTGACCCGCCGCCGTCGACCGGGTTGGTCCCGTCGACCACGTCGAAGAACCTCGCCAGGAGAGGGCTGGTGTCACCGGCCCGCCACACGAAGGACAGGCTGGTCGCCGTTCCCAGAATCGGCCTGGCAGCCACGCCGTCGCGGTGCAGAACGCGGTAGGAGTCGGCCATGATGGTCGTCCCGAACCCCGCGGCCACGAGTGTGAGGATGGTCTGGACGGTCTGGGCTTCGGTGACGATCCGGGGCGGGGCGCCGATCTGGTGATACAACACGATGATCTCGTCGTATGCCCGTGGTGAGGCGGCGCGAGGCCAGAGCACCAGCGGGAGATCGGCCAGCTCGGTGACGGGGACGGGATCGCGAGATCGGGCCAGTGGATGGTTGGCCGGGAGGAAGAGGGTCAGCGGCTCACGTGTCCACTCCCTGCGGTGCAACCGGGAGTCTCTCAGCGGAAGCCGTTGGACCGCGATGTCGAACGCGCCCTCCAGCACTCCGGCGGACATCTTCAGGTCGTCGAAGACCTCGACCAGTTCAAGGTCGACGTCGGGCAGCTCGACCCGGAGCCGGCCGAGGAGTGCCCCGAGGGCTCCGTTGATTCCGGATCCGGCAAAGGTGATCGTCAGCCGGCCGGTCTTGCCGTTCGCCGCCAGCCACACGTCGTCACTGATCGCATCCGCCTCCGCCAGCACGCGTCGTGCCCGCCGCACCAGGGCCATGCCAGCTGCGGTTGGCGTCAGGCCATGGCCGGTGCGGTCGAACAGGCTCGCCCCGAGCCGCTGCTCGAGATTGCCGAGCTGGCGACTCAGCGTCGGCTGGCTGAGCCGCAGGCGGCGAGAGGCAGCGCTGAGCGAACCTTCCTCGGCTATTGCGATCACATAGTCGAGAAGCCGAAGCTCATACCTTGCAGGCATAGGTTCCATGCTAGTCGATGCCAAACGGTTGAGGGCTCCGTAGGCGAGATGCACCCTGGTCCTCACCAGACCTTCAGCGCGATCGGGAGAAGCGATATGAAGCACTTCGGCGTCCTCGCACACAGCTGGGAAGGCGGGTCCCTGTGCTTCCGGACGTTCTGCCAGGACGGCTTCGAACAGCTCGGAGGACACGAGCACCCCGACGTCACCCTGGACTGCATCTCATTCGGACGAAGCATGGCGGCCTGGGACGCGGGCGACCACGATTCGATCCGCGCCACCCTCGCGCTGAGCGTCGACCGGCTGGCCAAGGCCGGCGCCGACTTCTTCGCCTGCCCGGACAACACCGCCCACATGGCACTGGAGCGGCCCGGGAGCGACTTCGCTATCCCGGGCCTGCACATCTGCGAGGTGGTGGCCGATCGCGCCCTGGCTGACGGTTACTCCCGTATCGGGCTGCTGGGCACCCGATACACAATGGAAGGTCCCCTCTACCCTCGCTCACTCGCGGCTCGCGGCCTCGCCGCCGTGATCCCCGACGAGGACGACCGAGCCAAGATCCACGAGATCATCTTCGGTGAGCTAGTCGCCGGGGTCTTCACCGACGAGTCACGGCGCACGTACGCGGCAATTATCGACCGGCTCGCTGACCGGGGCTGCGATGCCGTAGCGCTCGTCTGCACCGAGATCCCGTTGCTCGTCACCCCTGACGTGTCGGCCCTGCCCACACTCGACTCCACCCGACTCCTCGCCCATACCGCGTTCGAGGTCGCCACTGGCCGGCGGGAGCTGCCCCGCTGGCGCGGCGGGCCGATCTGAACTCACACCATCCGACCTGGGCCGGCACCGCACAGATCTCGATAGCCGGCCAGTACTCACCGATGGGCGCGGCGATGCCACGGACGTGGCGGCCACGTCCGTCAGCCATGCCTACCGGAGGGAAGAGACCATGCCGCCGGCAACTCCTGAAGAACGGCTCGCCGACCTCGGCCTGGCCATTCCTGAACCTGTCAGCCCCGCTGGGGCGTACCGGCCCGCTGTCGCTGCCGGTGGACTCGTCCACACGTCTGGGCAAGTCCCGCTCCGAGACGGCGCGCTGCTCGCCACCGGAAAGGTCGGTGCAGCAGTCACCACAGCGCAAGCCCGCGAATGCGCCCGCCAGTGCGGACTCAACGCACTGGCGGCGCTACGGGCCCAGCTCGGCGATCTCTCCCGAGTGTCGCGGGTCGTCAAGGTTCTCGTGTTCGTCGCCTGCACTCCGGACTTCACCGAACAGCCAGCGGTAGGCGACAGCGTCTCAGAGCTGCTGCGTCACGTCTTCGGCTCAGCAGGCGAGCACGCCAGGTCGGCGGTCGGCGTGACAGCGCTTCCCCTTGACGCGCCAGTCGAAGTGGAGCTCGTCGTCGAAGCCGGCTGACCCGTCGACGATCCAGACCGGCCCGCTTTCCGGCGATCAAACCATCCAACACGAAGGAGACAGAGCGTGGCGTTACGGGTACCGGCGGCGATCGTCGGCTCAGGCAATATCGGCACGGACCTGCTGTACAAGCTCAACCGGGCCGACAACGTCTACCCCCGTTACATGGTCGGTATCGACCCCGATAGCCCTGGACTCAAGCGGGCCGCCGACCTCGGCGTAGAGGTATCGGCCGAGGGGATCGGGTGGCTGCTGAGTCGACCCGAGCCGCCCGCGCTCGTCTTCGAGGCCACCTCAGCACAAGTCCACGCCGCGGCGGCTCCGCACTATGCCGCCGCCGGCATCACCGCCATTGACCTCACGCCCGCAGCGGTCGGGCCCCACGTCGTCCCGGCAGTCAATCTCGACCAACACCTCAGCTCCGCCAACCTGAACATGATCAGCTGCGCCGGCCAGGCGACCATTCCCATCCTGCACGCGATCAACGAGGTAGCCGACGTCTCCTACGGCGAGATCGTGGCCACGATCGCGAGCGCCACGGCCGGACCCGGAACGCGGCAGAACCTGAGCGAGTTCAGCGAGAAAACCGGCCGCGCACTCACCATCGTGGCCGGAGTCGACAACGCGAAGGCGATCTCGGTCATCAATCCGTCCGAACCGCCGATGGCGATGCGAGACACCATCTACGCACGAATCCGCCACCGCGACGACAAGCAGATCGAGACGGCCGTCCGCGCGATGGTGGCCAGAGTCCAGACCTACGTGCCGGGGTACCAGCTGCGCCTCCTCGTCATCGACTCCGACCTCGTGACAGTGATGCTGGACGTCGAAGGGGCAGGTGACTTCCTGCCGCCCTACGCCGGAAACCTCGACATCATCACCGCCGCCGCGACTGCGGTCGGGGAACGGATCGCCGCCTACCGCCTGTCTGGAAAGGACATCCGATGAAGCCCGTCACCATAGTCGACACGAGCCTGCGCGACGGCATGAGCAGCGTCTCGCACCAGTTCACGACCGAACAGGTCGCCGCCGTGGCTCGAGGGCTGGACGCGGCCGGCATCCAGGTGATCGAGGTGGCGCATGGCATCGGGATCGGGGCCTCATCGGTCCAGTACGGATTCGCGGCGGCCACTGACGAGGAGTACGTCAGCGCGGCGGCAAGCGCGGTGCGAGACGCTCGGATCGCCGTGCTCTACGTGCCGGGCATCTCCACATTAGGTGTGCTGGACGCCGTCCATCAGGCCGGCGCCACGACGGTGCGGGTCGCGGTGCACTGCACCGAGGCGGACTGCGCCGAGCAGCCCATCCGGTACGCCCGCGAACGCGGCATGCACGTCATGTCCTTCTTGATGATGAGCCACAAACTGGAGCCGGCCGCGCTGGCCCAACAGGCGGCGAAGCTGGATTCGTACGGGGCCCAGGTGATCTACGTGGTCGACTCGGCGGGAGCGCTGGTCCCATCCGGCGCCGCCGCTCGGGTGAACGCACTACGCGGTGCCGTCGAGGCGGACATCGGATTCCACGCTCACAACAACCTCGGCGTCGGAGTCGCCAACGCGCTGGCGTCGATGGAACATGGCGCGCGTTATCTCGACGGTTCGCTGCGTGGCCTTGGCGCAAGCGCCGGAAACGCCCCAACCGAGGTACTCGCGGCGGCGCTGGAACGCGCCGGTCACGACCCCGGAGTCGACATCTTCGCCCTCATCGATGTGGCGGAACGGGTCATGGCGCCGATGATGACCGAGCCGCAGGTGATTGACGAGACCGCGCTGCTTCTCGGCTACGCAGGCCTGTACTCGACGTTCTTCCATCCGGCGAAGCGTGCGGCCACGACGTACAACGTCCCGGTTCGGGACATTCTCGTCGAGCTCGGCCGGCGGGGAGTCATCGGCGGCCAGGAGGACATGATCGTCAGCGTGGCCGCCGAGCTGGCTGGCACGATCGGCCGGCCATGACGCCCGATTCGATTCGCAGCGCCGCCGCTTCGCTGCTCACGGCATACCAGACCGGGAAACCCATCGACCCGTTGAGCGACACGTATCCGCATGCCACGGTCTCCGATGCCTACCGGATGCAGCTGGAACAAGTCCGCGCCTGGACGCAGCGGGGCGAGGTGGTCGTCGGACACAAGGTGGGCCTGGTTTCGGCTGCGATCCGGCGGCAGATGCGGGTCGCCGAACCCGACTACGGCCATCTCACCTCCCGGATGATCCACCCGGAGCACGAGCCGATCCCCTCGGCCGCGTTCCTCCAACCCCGTGTCGAGCCAGAGCTGGCGTTCGTCCTGAAGGCTCCGTTACGCGGCCCGCACGTCACCGTCGCCGACGCCGCTCGCGCGGTGGAGTTCGTCTTGCCGGCTCTGGAGATCGTCGACTCGCGGATCGCCGACTGGCGGATCACCATTGTCGACACCATCGCCGACAACGCGTCATCCGGCGGGTTCGTTCTTGGCAGCACCCCGGTCCGGCTGGACGATGCCGACCTGCGGCTGGCTGGATGCGTGCTCACCGTCAACGGAGCCGTCGCCGAGACCGGCGCCGGCGCGGCGGTACTGGGTTCACCTTTGAACGCGCTCGCGTGGTTGGCCAACACACTGGCGCCCATGGGCATCGCATTGGAACCGGGACACATCGTGCTGTCGGGATCGATGACCAGAACAGTTCCTATCGCGGCCGGTGACTGTGTCGTCGCCGCCATCAACGGATTCGGCAGCGTGACAGCAGTCCTTTCCGAGTAGACACGCTCGTCACCGGCCCTACCTGACCGGCAGAAGGGAATCGCGAGGTGCCTGGAGAACAGCGGGAACAATGGAGTGGCCGCACTGGCTTCATGCTGGCCGCAATCGGCTCGGCGGTGGGGCTCGGGAACATCTGGCGATTTCCTTACATGGCCTACGAAAACGGCGGGGGCGCCTTCCTCGTGCCGTACTTGGTGGCGTTGTTCACAACCGGACTCCCGCTCCTGGTCATGAAATACGCGATCGGCCACCGGTTCCGCGGCTCGGCACCGGCCGCGCTGGGCCGGCTGTCCCGCCGCGCCGAGACGATAGGCTGGTGGCAGGCTCTGCTCTGTGTCGTGATCGGGGCCTACTACGCCGTGCTCGTCGCCTGGGCGGTCAGGTACACCTGGCTCTCCTTCGACCAACGGTGGGGCGATGACCCCAACTCGTTCTTCTTCGACGAACACCTGCGCACCGCTGAAGAGCCAGGGATCTCTCTGTCGCCGGTGGGCAGCGTCGCCTGGCCGCTGTTGGGGGTGTGGATCGTCACACTCGGCGTGCTCGCCTTCGGCATCCGGCGAGGTGTCGAGAGGCTGAACCGGATTCTGTTGCCGGCGTTGTTCGTCGTCTTCGGCCTCCTCGTGCTCCGTGCGCTGTTCTTGCCCGGAGCCGCCGAGGGGCTGGACGCGCTGTTCACTCCCGACTGGTCCGCGATGGCCGACGGCAGTGTCTGGATGGCCGCGTATGGACAGGTCTTCTTCTCTCTTTCAATCGGCATGGGCATCATGTCCACGTACGCCTCATACCTGCGTCGCCGGGCCGATCTGACCGGCCCGGCCCTCGCCGCGGGATTCGCCAACAGCTCATTCGAGATCCTGGCGGGGATCGGTGTCTTCTCCGTGATCGGATTCATGGCACTGTCCGCCGGTAGCGGTGTAGACGAGGTCGTCACCGACGGTATCGGCCTGGCATTCATCGCTTTTCCACAGGTCATCTCCGAGATGCCGGGCGGGGCGACGATCTTCGGCGTACTGTTCTTCGGTTGTCTCGCCATGGCTGGGATAACCTCGCTCATCAGCATTATCCAGGTGCCCATCGCCGCCGTTCAGGAGCGGACCGGAAGCAGCAGGACGGTCGCCGTGGCCAGCGTCGGCGGCAGCATCGCCGCCGTATCCCTGCTGCTGTTCCCGACGACACACGGGCTGCACCTGCTGGACGTCGTCGACCATTTCATGTCGCAGTACGGCATCGTGCTCTCCGCACTCGTCCTGGTGCTCGTCGTGGCGGGGTCCCGGAAGCTGCCCATGCTTCAGGACCACGTCAACAGAACATCGTCGATCACCCTCGGACGCTGGTGGCGGCTGGCGCTCGGTGTCATCACTCCGATCGCCCTCGGCATGATGTTGGTCCAGAGCTTGCGCTCGGAGCTCAGTGACCCCTACGGCGGCTATCCAGTCCCATTCCTGATAACAGCGGGCTGGGCGGTCGTCGTCGGTGTGATCGTGTTCAGCGTCGTCCTCGCCCGGCGATCATTTCGCGGGTCCGCCGATGTCCGTGACCGGGAAGGAACGCTCTGAATGTCCACCGAAGCCATCGTCATGCTCACCGTGTTCGCCGGGTTGATCTGGGGAGGTTTGGCCCTGTGCCTCGCGCACCTGCGGCGGCATCCCGACGATTCGCGTCCGGAGGACTGATCCCGGCAACATATCGATCAAGAAGCGCAGGAAACCACGGTGGCGACGAAGCCATGCAGGCGCAGCAGGCCGCGTAACGCCACCATCCCGTTGAACATCGGCCCGAAGCGCCGGCCTCGTCGTCACTCGTCGACGGCGACGGACCCGCCAGCCTCGCCTGCGAGCGCATGCCGGGTGACGAACTGCGTACGGCAGGATCTCCTCCGGCCGACGCCGACACGAGCCCCGAGGCGGCGACCGACAGGCTGCTCGCGACCAGTGAAGGGTCGTCCCGACAGCATCAGTGCCGGCAGTGCTGGCCCTGGTCGGCAAGGGCGCCTGGTGGTGGCCCCGATGGCACCATTCACCCGTCGCTGCCCCGTCGCTGACAGTGGCCTGCCCCTAGTGCCGCGCTGTCGAGATCCGCGGTTCGGGCCCAAGTGAACCCCACGCGCGTTCGAATCGCGTCTCCTCCACCGAAACCTGGCCGGTCACGCCCGGTCAGTCGGCGTTCAACGCGGCTCTGAGGCGGGCCTTCTGCACCTTGCCCTGGGCGTTCCGCGGCAGCTCGTCGACCAGCTCTACCCGGCTTGGGCACTTGTAGGGCGCGAGCTGTGCGCGGCAGTGCGCGCGCACGTCGTCAGCGGTCAGCCCGTGGCCGTCCCTCACGACCACGAACGCGCAACCGGCTTCGCCCCACTGCTCGTGAGGTGTTCCCACCACCGCGCTGTCGACGACGCCGTCCAACAGCGCGATCACCCGTTCGACCTCGGCCGGGTAGACGTTCTCGCCGCCCGAGATGTACATGTCCTTCAGCCGGTCGACCACGTAGAAGTAGCCATCCTCGTCGGTCCTGACCACGTCGCCGGTGCGAAGCCAGCCGTCGGCGAACGCGGCCGTCGTCGACTCGACGTCGTTCCAGTACCCGCGGGTGAGCCCAGGGCCACGCAGCCACAGCTCGCCGGCCTTCCCTGCTGCCACGTCGAACCCGTCCGCGCCGACGACCCGCGCTCGGGCGTACAACACGGGCTTCCCGACCGAGCCGATCTTCCGTACGGCGTCACCTGGATCGAGGGTCAGCACCGGTCCCCCGGTCTCGGTCATACCGAATCCCTGCCCGACGGGGATTCCGCGTTGGGCGAGCACCTCGAGAACCGGCAAAGGGCAGGGCGCGCCACCGACACTGGCCATGACCAGCCGTGAGAAGTCGGCGTTCTCGAACCCCGGACTGTCGATCAGTGCCTGGTAGATCGCGGGCACGGCCAGGAAGTGGGTCACCCCGATGGCCGGATCGCTGATCAGGGCCAGTGTCTGAGCGGCGTCGAAGGTCCGTTGGATGACCACCGTTCCGCCGGCGTTGAGAACCGGGTTCGAGTAGACGCTGAGTCCGCCGATGTGGAACAGCGGCACGGACACGAGATGTGTGGAGAACGACGAGACGGCGCCGTACAACCCACAGTTCAGGTTGTTGTACTGGAGCATCCCGTAGGTCAGGAGAGCCGCCTTGGGTCTCCCGGTGGTTCCCGAGGTGTAGAGCAGAGCCGCGAGGTCGTCCAGGTGGATGACCTCGGCCGGCGCGAAATCCTCCGGCTGCGAACGGAGAGCCGCCTCGTACCCGTCAGTCGAGTCCACGGGCCCTATCTCGATCAGTGTGTCGACCCCCGCCTGGTCCCGCAGGCGCTCGGCGGCCTGCGTGAACTCCTGCTCGTACAGGAGCGCCTTCGGCCGGCCATCCCGCGCGATGGTCTCCAGTTCGTGCTCCGCGAGGCGCACGTTCATGGGCAACGTCACCACGCCCGTCTTGCCCGCCGCGAACTGCAGGTCGAAGTTGTGGACCCCGTTGTGCGCCAGCAGCGCGACCCGGTCGCCGCGTTCGACCCCCGCGTCCGCGAGGACGCCGGCTAGCCGCCGAGCACGGCGATCGAGCTCTGCATAGGTGAACCTCCGGCCGGTGGCGACCTCGACGATCGCGACCTTCTCCGGGGTCCGCGAGGCGTAGTGGGCAACGGCATCGAAGTGCTCGTACCTGTCAGTCATGACGGAACTCCTCGCGACAAGCTGGATCCGGTTCCCCGACGGGAGCCAGCAGCAGCTGGGCCAGCCGCTTCCACGACGCGAGCCGACGCTGGTTCACCGAAGAGCTTCTGACCACGTGCGCCCGGCGCGCTCCGTGCATCGCGTCGAGGAGCGTTGACAGTGCCAGCTCGTAGTTGGGGTGGCTCGAGTACACCGGCCCGAAGAGATTCGCGCAGAACTCGCGCACCTCCCGGTTGATCGCCCGGTCACCGCGCATCAGCACCCGGCGCAGCTCGGGATCCGTCCGGGCGGCGCTCCAGAGCTCATCGTTCGCAGTGGCGAGCGGAGACTGGAAGCTCTCCCAAAGCGCCTCCACGGCCGCACCGAGCCGCTCCGGCCCTCCGGCGAGCCCCAACCGCAGGTAGAGATGCTGCCGCTGCGAGACGACGAGATGCTCGACGGCCGCGAACAGCAACTCGGCTCGCGAGGGGAAGTAGTGGAGCAACGTTCCCCGCGAGACACCCGCACGTCGCTGGACCTCGACGGTCGTCGTCTGCGCATGTCCGACTTCCACCAACGACTCGACGGTGGCATCCAGCAAACGTGCGCGCATCGCCGCTCGCCGCTCCCCCTGGCTGCGCCGTGTCGCTGTCCGGCCTTGCATGGGAGGACGGTAGCCACCAGTTCCATAAACCGTCAAGCCTGTACAGATTCACCCAGAACCATTGCACTCTAGTGGTACCTGCACGGCGAAGTTATAGTCACGTGTGACGGTTAGTTGGAGAAGCGGAGCGCGCACATGCCCACGGAGAACGAAGAGTCGGTTGTCCTGACCAGGAAGGGCGAGCTGCTCACGATCGTCCTGAACCGCCCGGAGCGCCACAACGCGCTGACCTCGGCGATGATCACCCGGCTCGCGACCGTGTTCGGCGAGCTCGAGGAGGATCCGGACGCGCGGGTGGTGATCCTGCGCGGCGCCGGCGCCGGCTTCTCCGCGGGCGTCGACATCGCGGAATACCTGACCACCGAGGGCGCGCTCGATCGGGACAACCTCGACGCCGGGATCGCTCGGCTGCCCGAGCTCGTCCTCGCGATGCGCCGCTGCCCCCAGCCGATCGTCGCGCTGATGCACGGCGCGGCCTGTGGTGCCGGGTTCGCGCTGGCACTCGCCGCCGATGTCCGTATCGCCGGCCGCTCGGCCCGGATGAACGACGCGTTCATCCGGCTGGGAGTTTCCGGCTGCGAACTCGGTCTGAGCTACTTCCTGCCGAGGATCGTCGGCATGTCGATCGCCTCTGAGCTGATGTTGACCGGGCGGTTCATCGATGCGGAGCGGGCCGTGGCGGTCGGCCTGGTCTCCTCGGTGGTCGACGACGAGGAACTCGACGCCGCCGGGATCGAGATGGCCACCGACATGCTCGTCGCTTCCCGCCTCGGACTGCGGCTCACCAAGGAGACCCTGCGATCCGCACGCGACGTCGACGACCTCTCGGAGGTCATCGCGCTCGAGTGGCGAGCGCAGCGCGAATGTCTCCTCGGCGACAACTTCGGCGAGGGACTACAGGCTTTTCTCGCCGGACGGCGGGCCGAGTTCGACTGAAAGGTCCTCACGGATCAGGTTCTTCTGCACCTTGCCGGTGGCCGTGCGCGGTAGCTCGGCATGCGTCAGGACCACGATCGAAGGCACCTTGAACGCGGCCAGCCCCTCGGCGACGTGGTCCCGCAGCTCTCCCTCGGTGAGGCTCGCACCGGGCCGCAGCTGCACGACCGCGGCGACCTCCTCGCCGAGCGTCGGGTGCGGCAGCCCGATGACCGCCGCGGCCGCGACCGCCTCGTGCTCGTAGATGCGCGCCTCGACCTCCCCGCAGTACACGTTCTCGCCACCACGGATCACCACGTCCTTGAGCCGGTCGACCACGTACAGCCGCCCGTCGTCGTCGAGCATCACCACGTCGCCCGTGTGGTGCCACCCGTCGGTGAAGGCGGAGGCCGTGGCCTCGGGGTTCTTCCAGTAGCCCGCGATCACCCCGGGGCCGCGCACCCACAGCTCGCCCCTGGTCCCCGGCGGAACCTCGTTACCGTGCCGGTCGACGACCTTCACCTCGACGGTCGGCAGCGGGAACCCGACGCTGTCCGGGTGTGCCCAGTAGTCGGGCCCAGCGATCATCGCGATCACAGACGTCTCCGTCATGCCGTACCCGGTCGCGGCGGCGACCCGACCGCCGAACGCGCGCCGAACGCTCAGCACCCGGCCCGGCGGTGCCGCGGTGGCCGCGAAGCCGATACCGGTCAAACTGCTCAGCTCGCGCTCTCCACTGGTCGCGGCTCGCACGATCGCGTCGATCTGCAACGGAACGCCGCCGACCGACGTGAGCCGCTCTCGCTCGATCAGGTCCAGTGCGCACGCCGGGTCCCATTTGTACATCAGCACCAGCTTCGATCCCGACGCAACGCAGCTGTACATGCTCGCCAGCTGGCTGATGTGGAACAGCGGCATCGTCGCCAACGAGCCAGGCTGACTCCCGGCATCCTGACCGAGAAGCGGATTCCGCCCGTTCTGGGCGAGCACCAGGGCACCGAACAACTGCACCGACCGCAAATAGGTGCAGTGGTTGCGGTGGGTGCCCACCGCGCCCTTCGGCCGGCCCGTCGTTCCTGACGTGTAGAGGATCGTGACGTCGTCGTCAGGGTGCACCTCGGCCCAGGGCGCCTCGACCTCGCCACGAAACCACGCGCGCACGTCCTCGAAGCGGTCGACCCCGGAACGCCGCTCGTCCACCCGTACCGAGATGACCCGCCGCAGTGACGCGATCCCCCGCACAGAGGTACCGAGCGACTCGAGCCGTTCCCCGTCGGCGACCAGTAGCACGGCCTCCGAATCCTCGAGTGCGAACAACAGCTCGTCGCGCTTCCACCAGGCGTTCAGCGGGACGACGATCGCGCCGAGCAGAGATGCCGCCCAGAAGAACAGCGAGAACTCGGGGTAGTTGCGCATGGCGAGTGCGATCCGGTCACCCTTCCCGATCGCGTACTCGCGTCGGAGCACGTGCGCCAGCCTGATGGCCAGACGGTGGTGCTCGGCGAAGGTCAGCCGCTCGTCCCCGTACACCAGATAGACACTGTCCCCGAACCGCGCACTCTCCAGCAGCAGCTCGCGCAGGGTGCGGGGCGACCCGGCGAAGACGGTCTGCTGCCGCCCTCCGACCATCTCCGTGGCGAGTTCGAACTCGGCGCCCGGCGCGGTCAGCGCCGCCACGGCGGCAGCGCGGTCAAGAGTGGCCATGCTGTTTCCTCTCCTGGGCGGTTCACTGAGCGAGCAGGCTCGCCAGTACTTCCCGATGGTGTGAAGGTGTGCCCAGCAACGCCATGGACGAGCGGGCCCTGCGGAAGTAGAGGTGGGCCGCGTGCTCCCAGGTGAAGCCGATGCCACCGTGGATCTGGATGTTGTCGGCCGCGGCCCGGTACAGCGCGTCGGAAGCGCTCGCCTTGCACAGGCTGGCGACCTCGACCAGGCGATCGACGTCGTGGTCGGCAGTCCACGCAGCGTTGTAGACGGCGGCCCTGGCCGCCTCGACCTCGATGAAATTGTCGGAGCACAGGTGCTTGATCGCCTGGAACGACCCGATCGGCCGGCCGAACGCCGTGCGTGTCCTGGCGTAGGACACGCTGGTTTCCAGGCTCGCGGACGCGGCACCGACCTGCTCGGCCGCCAGGGCGATGGTGCCGACAGCAAGGATCCGTACCAGTGTCTCCGCCGCGTCGGCGAGCGGAATCGACCGGCAAGGCACGCCGTCGAACTCGATCGTGGCCAGGTTCCTGGTCGCGTCGAGGCCACGGGTCACGGTGCACGTCAAGCCCGGGGCCGCGACGTCGACGAGGTACAACCCCAGGCTTCCGTTCGCGACGGCGCTGACGATGATCAGGTCCGCCGTCGCTCCGTCCACGACATAGGACTTGCGGCCGTGCAGTTGTGGTACACCGTCGACGTCAACGGCACGCGTCTCGACGGCGAGCGGATCCCATCCATGCGCGCTTTCCTGCCATGCCAGGCAGGAGAGCACGGTACCGTCCACGAGCCGAGGGAGATAGCGTTTCTTGATCTCCTCGTCGGACCCGCGGGCGAGCAACATCGCGGACAGCACACTGGTGGACAGGTACGGCGAGGGCAGCAGCACCGAACCCATGGCTTCCATCACCGCGGCCACCTCGACGACGCCGGCGCCAAGCCCGCCGTACTCCTCGGGTATCAGCAGGCCCTGGATCCCGATGCCCGATGCGAGGTCGAGCCAGAGCCTGCGGTCGTGCCAAGGCTCCCGGCTCGTCACCTCGGCGACGCTCGACACAGGTGCACGAGCACCCAGAATCGCGCGCATGGTCTGCTGCAATTCGGTCTGCTCGTCACTGAGTGCGAACCTCATCGCGCCTCACTTCCCTTCGGCCCGGGCACCGGCGCCCTCGCGCGGCAGGCCGAGCACCCGCTCGCCGATGATGTTGCGCTGGATCTGGCTGGAGCCGGCGTAGATCGTGCCTGCGCGCGCGGACAGGAACACCGTCGCCCAGGCGGCACTCGAGTTCGGGCTGCCGAGCGGTTCCGCCGCCAGCGGCGACGTCACCGGGCTCCCGGTGGGCGCGGCGGCGTCGGCTCCGAGAATGTCCATCGCCAGTTCGGTGACGACCTTGTGGTATTCGCTTCCGAAGATCTTGATCAGCGATGACTCGGCGCCCGGCGGCTCGCCCGCGTTCATCGCGGTGATCGTCTTCATCGCGAAGTAACGCTGTGTCTCGACACGGGTGTGGCACCAGGCCAGCCGCTGCCGGATAAGCGGGTCCGACAACAGCCCACGCTGCCGGGCGAGCGTGACCAGCCGGTCCAGCTCCACTCGCGAGGACGTCGCCAGGTAAGTGGCCGTCGATCCGCGCTCGAAACCGAGCAGCGTCATCGCGACCGTCCAGCCGTTGTCCACCCCGCCCACGACGTTCGCCTCGTCCGTACGCGCGTCGGTGAGGAACACCTCGTTGAACTCGGTCTCGCCGTTCGCCATCCGGATCGGTCGCACCTCGACCCCTGGCTGGTCGAGCGGCACCAGCAGCAGGGAGAGCCCCCTGTGCGGTGGAGCTTCTCGATTCGTCCTGGTGAGCAGGAAGATCCAGTTCGCCAGGTGCGCCACGGTGACCCAGATCTTCTGTCCGTTGATCACCCAGGTCCCGTCCCGCAGCTCGGCGGAGGTTCGCACGTGTGCCAGATCGGAACCGGCTTCCGGCTCGGAGTAGCCCTGGCACCATCGGTCCTCGCCGGACAGCACGCGCGGCAGGAATCGCCCCCGCTGTTCCTCGGTGCCCCAGTGCAGCATGGTGTTACCGAGCAGGTCGATGCCGAACGGGTCGGTCGGATGAGGGAGGTACGGCAGGCCCGCCCTGCCCAGCTCCTCCACCAGGATCGCCGCTTCCTCCGGCGTGCGGCCGGCGCCGCCCACCTCGGCCGGCCAGTGCACCGCCAGGTGACCATGCTCGTGCAGCAGTTTTCGCCAGCCGGGCAGGAACTCCTCCCGAGCGGTGCTGTCCAGGCCTCCGAGGCCGGCCCAGCCCTCGGGCACATGCCGGCGAACGAACTGGCGGACCTCGGTCCGGTAGGCCGCCGCCGCGGGCGAATCGGTCAGGTCCACGACAAACCTCTTTCCTGCGACGCGATACGTGCGCGCCGGTTCATGGCACGTCCTTGGTGGCGAGCCGGATCGGTGGGGGCTTTCGCCAGTCGGCCACGCCGTGCTCGGGCTTCGCGACGGGGAAACCGTCGTCGTTGACGCTGCTCCAATGGGCGTGCATGAGCTGGTGAATCTGGAAGCTCTGCCGCAACGAGTTGAGAAACCCCATGTTGTCCACAGCCTGATTGACCGCCTCCTTGATCAGCAGGCTGGTGACCGAGGGCAGCGTGGCGATGCGCTCTGCGAACTCGAGCGTCCGGGCGTCCAGGTCTTTCACCGGGAAGACCTTGCTGACCATGCCGATGCGATGGGCCTCGTCTGCGTCGATCGCGTCACCAGTGACCAGCAACTCCTTGGCTCGGCGTGGCCCGAGTTCGAAGGGGTGCCCGAAGTACTCCACGCCCATACCTCCGAGCCGGGCACCGACGACGTCCGCGAAGGTCGCATCATCCGCTGCCACGATCAGATCGCACGCCCACGCCAGCATCAGCCCTGCGGCAAGCACCGGCCCCTGGACCTGGGCGATGGTGAACTTCCGCAGGTCTCGCCAGCGCAGCGTGTTCTGGTAGAAGTAGTGCCACTCCTGGAGGATGATCCGCTCCACACCGGGGCGGGTACCGCCGTGCTCGTCGAACGACGGGTGGCGTTGCGGCCCGCCTCCCATCTCCGCGATCGCCTGTGCCGACCCGAGGTCGTGGCCCGCCGAGAACGACGCTCCGACGCCACCCAAGATGATCACTCTGATCCGGTCGTCTTTCTCGGCTTCGGTCAGTGCCGTGTCCAGCTCCACGAGGAGGCCGCGGTTCTGCGCGTTCCTGACCTCCGGGCGGTTGAGCTTGATGCGCAGAACTCTCCCGTCGAGGAAGGACTCCTGTATGAGGAACCGGCGATCGCTCGTCTCGGTCATCGTGGCACCGCGATTCCGGCCTCGAGGAGCACGTACTGGCTCTGCAGGATCCGGCCGGTGATCCGCGGACTCGACGGGTCACAGAGATACCGGACAGCCTCGCCCATCACCAGCGGGGACTCGACCAGGTAGTCGGCGGCGGGCGGATGCACCGAAGCGCCGTGACTGGGCACCACGTTGACCGGTGAGATCGCGTTGACGTTGATCCGGTCGTCGTAGAGCTCGGCGGCGAGGCCACTGGAGAATCGCTCCACCGCCGCCTTGCACATGCCGTAGACGGTGTCGGTGCGGGAATAGGCGTTCGCCGCCTCCGGCATCGGGTGATTGGCGGCACCCGAGCTGACGTTGATGATCCAGCCGCGTCCACGCTCGCGCATCGACGGAATCACCGACTGGGCGAGCTGGAACGGTGCGCGGACCTGAACGTCGAACATCAGCGAGAAGTGCTTGTCGCTGAACTCGGCGACGGGCCGCATCACCGAGACCGCCGCGTTGTTGACCAGGATGTCCACCGGCCCCAGTGCCCCGGTCACCTGGCCGGCCAGTGCCCCGCGCTGCTCGGGCACCGAAAGATCACAGTCGAATCCCTCGGCTCTGCCACCGGCGGCTCGGATCTCGTCAACGGTCTGCTCGACAGTGCCCGGATACTTGGGATCCTTCCTCGCGACCACGGCGACGGCCACGCCGGCTTCGGCGAGCCGGAGCGCGATCCCCTTTCCGATGCCGCCGCTGGATCCGGTGACCAGGGCGACGCGCCCCGCCGTGGCCGCGCTCATTTGATCACCTGCGGGTTGAGCGGGGATCCAACGGATCCGGTAATCGTCAGCGGCGGCGCCGTCACGAAGAACTCGTACGTGCCGTCATCGGCGCAGTCGTCAGCGAGTTGTTCCATGTCCCACATCTCTCCGATCAGTACGCCCGCATTAACCAGCAGAACGATGTGCAGCGGGCCGAGCACATCCGGGGTTTCGTACGGCTTCGCCTCCATGCCCCAGGTATCGGTGGCGACAGCGGCGACGCGGCGCTCGCACAGGAAGTGGGCGGCGTCGAGGCCGAGGCCGGGAGCCGGGCCGCCGGCGTAGTCGCCCCAGCTGCCCTGGCTGCGGCACTGCCTGATCTGACCGGTGCGCACCAGGACGATGTCTCCCTCCCCCACCTCGACTCCTTGCCGCACGGCGCACTCCACAAGATCGTCGTCCTGGATGGCGTGCCCTGGCTCGAGCCAGTCGCGGCCGAGGTGCCGGGCCAGGTCGAGCAGCACGCCCCGGCCGACGGCACGGTCCTTGACCTTCGTGATGCTGTTGAACTGCGCGCCGAGGCTGGTCACCGTTTCGGGGCCGCGGCCGTTGTAGAAGTACCCGTCGTGGAAGACATGGCACAGCGCGTCCCACTGGGTCGAGGACTGTAACGGCATGTAGACGGCGTCGTCCGTCACCCGCGTCTCCGGCAGGTGGTCCTGGATTCCCGCCATGATGTCCGCACCGCTGAGCAACATGATGTGCTGCGGGTTGACGCGCCCGAACGCACCCTTCTGCGGCCCCTCGTGGTCCATGGGGAGTGCCAGCGAGAACACCGCGCCCCGCCGGATCAGGCTCGCGGCCTTCACGACCTTGTCAGGGGTGAGGTAGTTCATCGCCCCGAGCTCGTCGTCCGGGCCCCAGTTCCCCCAGGTTCGATACCGTTCGGCCAGGGCGCGAACAGAGGCGATGTCGTGCGCACGGCGCGAGGGGTGCTGATCTGGTGTCATCGGATGCTCCTGAGTCAGAGGTGAGGCAAGACGTGCTCGGCGAACAGACGCATGCTGTGCCTGGTGGCCTCGACGTCGTTGCCGGGAAACGACATCTGCAGAACCAGATGCGTCGATGGCGATGAATTGAGGAGACTCGTAAGTCCTTTGAGGACATGATCCGGCGTGCCGACGTAGATGGGCTCGCCGAAGAAGTCGCCGCGCTGCTCCCGCCGGTACTCCTCGGGGGTCGGTAGGTGAATCGCCGCGAGCTGGTCCTGGCCGATATCGCCGGACGACGCCGCCCAGGCCAGGTAGTGCGACATCATGTGGTGGAGCGGCTCCGCGATGTCGTTCCATGCCTGCTCGGTGGTGTCGGCGCAGTAGACGTTCGCGAGCTGGACCACGTTGAAGTCGCTCGGGTCACGTCCGTGGGCCCTCAGCGCGTCCGCGTACACCTCGTGCGTCGAGGCCAGCGAAGAAGCCAGGTGAAATCCCATTCGCGCGGCACGGTCCAGCGCTTTCGGCCCGGTGGCACCTACCCAGATCGGCAAAGGGCTTTGGACGGGCGGCGGCACGATGCGGATGTCCTGGACACGATGGTGCCTTCCCTCGTAGCTGAACGGTTCGCCACGCAGCAGGCCCTGGAGGATGATCAGACCATCCTCCATCCGACTCGCCCGCTGCTCGTGCGGAATGCCGCGTGGATCGAACTCGTCCGGGACGTAGCCCTGCGCCACCCCCAGATCGAAGCGGCCCCCGGACAGAATGTCCACTGTGGCCGCGGCCTCCGCGACCGCGACAGGGTCGTGCAAAGGCAGCAGCAGAACGTAGGTCCCTATGCGAACGGTCCGGGTCTGCGTCGCCACCGCTCCCGCGATCGGGAGCAGCGCGGGAGCGTAGCCGTCGTCGACGAAGTGGTGCTCGCTCAGCCAGACATGTCCGTACCCCAACTCGTCGGCTTCCCTGATGAGCGACATCTCCGCGTCGTAGACCTCGGTCCACGGACGACGGTTGAAGGCCGGATTCCGAAAGCTGAACAGGACGCCGATGTCCAGACCCATGGCTCACTCCAGAGTCACAAAGCCGGCCGCCGCCTTGCGACCGGCCTCGAGGCTATATCGTACGGACCCCGTACGCAATAGTCGCCCACTGTGCACGCGAGTACGACCTGGGCTTCCCGTACGCTGTTCGTATGGAAACCGGCAGCCGACGAACCCCGGGGAACGCCGCCTCGCGCAGGTCTTCGCGCGGGCGAAGGCGCGACCCGCAACTGGATGCCGCGATCCGCGCGGGCGCCCTGCGAGTTTACGGAGCCAAGGGCTGGCTGGGCTTCACCTTCGAGTCGGTGGCACGAGAGACCGAGATCGGCAAGCCCGCGGTATACCTTCGGTGGGACACCCGGGAGGCATTGCTGAGCGACGCACTGCGCGAGCTGTCCTTCCCGGTGCCGAAGGATCTAGGAGACCTGGCGGACGAGCTCCGCGACCTCGGCCGACAACTCGCCGACTACTGGTACGACGGGCACGGACGCGTGATTCTGCGACTCGTGCTCGAGGCGGCGACCTTCCCCGAACTGCAGGCCGTGTACGACGAGGTCGTACGCGAGCCGGCATCGAAGGCGGCCCTTGAGCTGACGGACCGGGCGATCGCGCGAGACGAAATTGAGGCCGATGCCGAGCGCTACCTGACGGCGGAGATGTTCGCCGGCGCGATCCTCTCGCACTACGTGTTCACCGTGCACCACGCGGCAGGCACCCGAAAGGCGCTCTACCGGTACACGGACAAACTCACCGAACACGTGCTCCGGCTCGTCGTGAAACCGAACGGAGACCGATCGGGCAGTCGGCGGCGCGGTCCGCGAGCATGATGGTTGCGTGAATGGCACACGGCTACTGGTGCTCGCATGGCCTCCCGCTCGTCTGACGCGCGACGAAGGGGAGTCCCCCGCGACCTGCGTGGCGGGTGCGCTGGTTCCTCGCGTACACCTTCCCGCCTCGCTGACCGAACCAGCGTCGTCGGAGGGTACCGGCACATCCCCGGCGGTCCTCAGCCCAGTAGTCCGCGTCCCGGCAACCAGCAACTCTCCCAGCCAACCGGCAGGGGCACGATCCTTTCTCAGGACTCGAAGTCCAGGACCACGCAGTGCTCACCTGCCGGTCGGCCACCACCGGGACGGTGCCGAATGGCTCACTCCCGGGACTGTCCGGGAGCCCGCTGGACACCAGGAACACCATCGGCTACCGGCGCTCGCTCGATGAACGCCGTGTCGCTGGCGAACGGGCGCGCCCGAGCGTGACGACGCTCTGGTGACTCCCTCTCGATGAATGATGCGGCAACGTCGATGAATACCGACAGCACGCGGATTTGCGCTGCCGGTCAGCCGAGATGGTCGATGGGATTGGCGGTGAAGCGTTCGGAGAGCTGGACGGTCCGCTCAAGCTTCGCGAAGGACCCTTTCGGTTGGCGTTTGGCTTCTTCGAGGAAGCTGTGACGCATCCGGGCGGCGAAGTCAAGCCTGGGATAGGTCCGCAGGATGCCGATGAGCGCGGCCTCGTCGAGTTCCTCCATGCCGCGTCCGGCGACGTCGATCTGTGCGCCGAGTTGGACAACCCGCGCGGTGGGGTTGCCGTCCGGAATGAGTTCGGTGTGGCGAAGGATGGCCTTCTCGACGAGCCGGATCCGGTCCCTGTCCCATCCTCGCTGTTGCAGGAACGTGGCAGCCAGCGCGGCGCCGACCTCGGCGAAGTCCGTGTCGCCGCGGTGGGCGTCCGTCAGTCCGAGGTCGTGGATCATTGCCGCGATGAAGGCTGCCTCGTGGTCGACGTCTTTGGTCACGAGGGCTATGCCGAAGAGGTACGTGCGATAGCTGTGGTTCAGCAGGAAAGGAGGCGCCGCTTCGTGCGCGAAGCCAGCGGCTGCCTGTGCGGTGGGTGTATCGGGGATCGTGGGCGCCATGTCGGCTCCTTTCTGAGGCTAGACCGATCGTCACCCGCCCAGAACCATGTCTGCAATGACATACTCATTGCATATCAGGACATGCCGCCGTGGACGAACCACGTCACCGGCCACGTGAGATCGGACGTGCCATGAATGAGCTCGCCTCGCCGCCCTCGCGGCGGGTAGTCGCGATAGCCGTCTTCGATGGCGTCGAGGTGCTCGATGTCGCCGGCCCCATGCAGGTCTTCAGCACCGCATCCCGGACCAGGGGAAGCGCCCAGTACGAGGTGGTCATCGCCGCGGCCGAACGTGGAGCCGTTCGGACATCAGGTGGAATGACGCTATTGGCTGAGCGGACATGGGACGATCTTGGCGCCGATGTCGACACGCTGGTGGTTCCCGGGGGCCTCCAGGACGATGGCGACCGCTATCCGCTGATCGATCACGGTCTCGTGACGTGGCTGCGGACTTTCGCCGGCGTGCCGCGCCGCGTCGTCTCCGTCTGCACGGGCGCGCACATGCTCGCCGCAGCGGGGCTCCTCGATGGGCGCTCGGCTACCACTCACTGGTCGACCGCCGATCTCCTTGCCGCCGAGCATCCCGAGGCCGAGGTCGCGTCGGACGCGGTGTTTGTTCGGGATGGACACGTGTGGACGTCAGCCGGGGTCTCGGCCGGCATCGACCTCGCGCTCGCCCTGGTCGCCGCGGACCATGGCGAGGAGGTCGCCAGGCAGGTCGCCCAGTGGCTGGTCGTCTACCTCCGTCGCGCGGGAGGCCAGCATCAGTTCAGCGCGCTTCTGGGTCCTCGCCGGTCCGTTTCCGATCGGCTCGAGGCGTTGCTCTCGTGGATTCCCGAACATCTCCGCGAGGACCTGTCTGTCGAGACGCTTGCGGCGCGAGTCAACGTCAGTCCTCGTCACCTGTCCCGCCTCATCCGCGAGGAGATGAACACCACGCCAGGCGCCCTCGTCGAGGGAATGCGCCTGCAGTCCGCCGTCGATCAGCTCCTGCACTCCGATGCGCCGCTCTCGAAGGTTGCCACGGCATCTGGATTTGGTTCCGTCACCGGCCTGCACCGCGCGTTCGCCCGCAAGTACAAGGTCAGCCCTGGCGAGTACCGCCGCCGCTTCTCGACCCGTCCTGACCTGGACAGGCACCCCTCGCTCTAGGCGCGGTCCTTGTCGGACTCGGATGGGGTGTGAGCTGCGGTCGAGCATCCCGTCTCGGGACACGAAGGCCTCCGGTCGGTGAAGCGGCTCCTCGGCAGCTCCACTTCACAACCGGAGGCCTTCGCCTGTCACCCAGACTCACCGACGCCGGGAGAGACGACCTCCCTGGACAGCGCACTAGGTGTTGCGCATGTACGCCCGGACGGACAGGGGCGCGAAGACGATGACCGTCGCGATGGCAGCAACGATCGAGAGGCTGAGGTCGGTGCCGATGGTGCCGGTGTTGAGGAGGTCGCGGGCTGCGCTGACGAGGTAGGTAATGGGGTTGAGGTATGCCGCCGTCTGGAGCCAGTCGGGCATCGTGTCGATGGGCACGAAGGCACCCGACAGAAGGGTGAGGGGGTAGAGGACGAAGATCGCGATGCCCTGGAGGGCCTCGGGGGTGCGCGAAATGATGCCGAGGAAGGCGAAGACCCAGCTCAGCGCCCAGGCGCAGCCGATCACCAGCAGCGCCGCCCCGGCCATCGCGGCGAAGCCCCCGCCCGGGCGGTAGCCAAGGGCGAACCCGGCGAGGAAGGTGGTGATCGCGGCGATTGAGTAACGCAGCGTGTCGATGAGCAGGGCTCCGGCGAGCGGTGCGATGCGGGCGATCGGGAGAGTGCGGAAGCGATCGAAGACGCCGGAGTTCATGTCCTCGCGCAGGCCGGCGCCAGTGGCGACGGAGGCGGTGATGATGCTCTGCACAAGGATGCCGGGAATCAGGAAGGTCAGGTAGCTGCCGGTGTCGCCGGCGATGGCCCCGCCGAAGAGGAACGTGAACAGGACGGTGAACAGGATCGGCTGGGCGACGACGTCAAGAAACTGTTCTGGGGTTCGCTTGATGGTGAGCAATCCGCGGTAGGCCATGGTGCATGTGCTCTGGAACGCCTGCGCAGGGCTGGGGGTACGCCGCAAGGCGGGAGCGACGGTGGTCATGGGGCGCCTTCTTCAGTGGTGGACTTCGGAGTGGTGGCGGGTTCGGCCGCGTGGCCGGTAAGGGTGAGGAAGACCTCGTCGAGACTGGGCTTCTGCACGCTCAGCTCGGACAGCCGCAAACCGTTACCGCGCAGGTCGGTGAGCAGGTCGGTGACGGCGTCGGGGTTCTCCAGCGGCACGCTGACCCGGCCGGCTTCGGGTGAGACGGTCGCGCGAGTGCCGAGAAGGGCCTCGGCTCGCTCGCGAACCCGGTCCAGATCGGCTCGAACGTCGGGGCGCAGGAGAAGCACTGAACGTCCGACGGAGGCTTTGAGCTCGTCCGGGGTGTCGTCGGCGATGACCCGGCCGCGGTCGATGACCATGATGCGGTCGGCGAGCTGGTCGGCTTCGTCGAGGTACTGGGTGGTCAGCAGGACTGTGGAACCCTGCTCGACCAGGCGGCGGATGACCGACCACATCCGGTTCCGGTTGCGGGGGTCCAGGCCAGTGGTGGGCTCGTCGAGGAAGATCAGGGGTGGGCGGACGATGAGGCTCGCGGCGAGATCCAGGCGGCGTCGCATCCCGCCGGAGAACTTGCTCAGCGCACGTCCGGCCGCGTCGGACAGGTCGAACTCCTCCAGCAGCTGCGCGGCGCGGCGACGGGCGGCGGCACGGCTGAGGCCCAACAGGCGCGCGAAGATGACGAGGTTCTCGGTGGCGCTGAGTCTCTCGTCGACGGAGGCATATTGCCCGGTGACCCCGATGAGCTGCCGGACGATGTGGCCGTGAGTCGTGACGTTGTGGCCGAAGATCCGGGCGGTGCCAGCATCCGGACGTAGCAGGGTGGCGAGCATCCGGACGGTGGTGGTCTTGCCCGAACCGTTGGGTCCGAGCAACCCGTAGATCGAGCCGGTACGGATGCTCAGGTCGAGGCCGTCGACGGCCCGGTGGTCGTCAAAGGTCTTGGTCAGACCGTGAGCCTGCACCGCCCACTCGGTCGCGGGGGTGGACGGCGCAGGCGCGAGGGTGTCAATCACGAGGGTCGTCGCTTTCGGTGGTTGGGCCGGGATCAGGCGGCTCGTGCTCGATCAAGGAGGCTTTCGCGGTCCACACCCGCGAAGGCGAGGGCGCGCGGGACCGTGCCGAGACTGGCGGTCAGGATGCCAAGCAACAGCTCGGTCTCAGCGGGACGACGTCGGCCGTCCTGCCCGCCGATCGCGCGGCCTCGTTGGATGGCCTCCTTTGTAGAGGTTCCCCAACCCGGCCGGGTCTGGCGCGGCGTTGCCGTAAACAGCTCCTCATCCAATGGGCCGACCCCGACCGCGTACAAACTCTCGGTTCGCTCGCGGTCCAGAGCGGCTTCGATGCCGTCGCGGTCCAGACCAGCCTCGATCAAGACCCTTCGGGCCGCGAGTACCTCGTCGGAAGCGAGCGCCAGGAGAAGGTGCTCCGCCTCGACCGCGGGCGCCCTCCGGGCGCTCGCCTCCTCGATGGCGCGCTCCAGCACGCGGGTCAGTGACCTGTTGAGCTTCTGATCAGCCATTTCTCCTCCTCAGTTCAACACCTGCGGCGACCAGGCGCCGCAGGTGCTTCTTGTTGACAGCCTGTCGGGTCACACCCAACGCCTCGGCGACCTGACCCCAAGCCCAGCCCTGGCGCATCGCACGCTCCACGGCGGCATCCTCGAGTCGGTCGGCCAGCTCACGGAGGGCGATCACGGCGGCTAGCTCGTCTGCCACTCCACCCGTTGGCGGTGTCACTTGCGAACTCATTTAAGCAACCTATGTTGCTAGCCGCTGTTTGTCAACTCAGGTTTCCTAAGCGCTGGTCTTTGTGGCAGTGACTGCCTTTAGGCTGCTACTGTCTAACGTGGTGCGCGTGCGACTCGGTGTCAAGCACGCAGTACGCCTTGACAGAAGGAGCCGCCATGTACGAAGGGTCCGGACTGCGGGCTCGCAAGAAGCGCGACGCGATGCACCGAATACAGGACACGGCGCTCGACCTGTTCGAGGAGCGCGGCTACGACGCCGTGACGATCGAGGAGGTCGCGAACGCGGCGGCATTCGCGCCCAGAACGCTTTACCGGTACTTCGGTACCAAGGAGATGCTCGTCATCTGGGACGAGCACGACGAGTCCGCGATGGAGCCGATCCGGCGGCAGCTGGTTTCGCTCGACCCAATCGACGCCATCCGGCAAGTCCTGCACGCCAGCTTCGAGGCCATGACCGAGCGCGAGCTCGCGCAGCTCGAACGCCGCCTGAAGCTCATCTACGCCAACCCCGCTATCGAGGCCGCCCTCACCCTTCACGCCGACGCCCTGGCCCGCCACCTGGTGGGAGTGATCAGTTCGTCTCCGGATGCCGACCTGGAAGCGCACGTCCAGGTGAACGCCCTCGTCGGCGGCATCCTGGGCGCAATGCGGCACTGGTCGCTCAGCGCAGCGCCGACCCCCGTCATGGTCTCCATCGACCGCGCACTCGCTGTCCTCGAACGGGGTGTCGGGCGCAGCTCAGCCCACCTTCGAGCCAACACCGGTAACCCTCCGGCGAGCACATCAGCAGGGAAAGGCAAGGACCAGGTCCGATGACCGCCGCGCGTGAGGTCCTCATATCTGGCGCAGGCATCGCCGGGCCGGCGCTCGCCTACTGGCTCCACGAGCACGGGATACGCGGCACGATCGTCGAGCGAGCCCCAGCTCCCCGCTCTGGGGGCTATGCCGTGGATGTACGTGGCGCGGCGATCGACGTCGCTCACCGGATGGGCATCCTCGAAAACCTGCGCGCCACAACCAGCGAGATCGCCCGCGGCGGGTTCGTCGACTCCCGCGGTCGGATCATCTCCGGCTTCGACACATCCACCGTCGCTCCTGGCGAACGTTCACTGGAAGTGCTGCGCGGTGACCTCGTGCGGCTCCTCCACGAGTCGGCCGATACGGACACCGAGTATCTGTACGAGGACACGATCACCGCACTGACGCAACACGACGGAGGCGTCGACGTCACGTTCGAGCGCGGCGAACCACGAACGTTCGATCTGGTCGTCGGAGCGGACGGCCTGCACTCCAACGTCCGACGTCTGGCGTTCGGACCGGAGGCTCCCTACCGGCGCTTCCTTGGCAGCTACGTCAGCATCTTCACCGTGCCCAACTCCCTGGAGCTCGACCGCGAGGCGCGCCTGTACAACACCCCCGGCCGGCTCGCGGCGATGTACCACACCCCACGCGCCGATGGCGCCAAGGCACTGCTCCTGCATCGCGTGAACGACGAGACCGAGATCGATCGCCGCGATCCCGTTCTGCAGCAGGAACATCTGCGGTCCACGTTCGATGGGATGGGATGGGAGACCGACACGATCCTGGCGGAGATGGAGCGTGCCACCGACTTCTATTTCGACTCGGTCACCCAGATCAAGATCGACCGCTGGTCCCAGGGCCGCGTCACACTGGTCGGCGACGCCGGGTACTGCCCCTCGCCGATGTCCGGTCAAGGTTCCAGCCTCGCCATCGTCGGCGCCCACGTCCTCGCCGAAGAGCTGGCACGACACGACAGCCACGAGACCGCCCTTGCCGCGTACGAGGCACGCATGCGTCCGTTCGTCGCGGCGAACCACGCGATCGCCGACCCAGGACTGTCCTTCATCGCACCACGCTCGCGCTGGGGAATCGCGACCCGCAATCTGCTCATCAAGGCGGCGCCCCTGCTCTCCACCCTCAGCAGGTTCAGCTCCAAGGTGTCGAAAGCCGCTGAGGCCATCGACCTCTCCACCGGCACCCGCCGAGGTGTCTGACGGCATCGTGATCAGAGACGGTGTGTGGGCGAGCCGCTACGCCGCGGCGGCGCCTCTCTCGAGGCGCACGCCGCGTACCTGGCCGCGCTCCCGGACCACCCCGCCCCCGTGAACTAATGGGTGCTGAACGATCCCGCAATCGAAGTCCGATCACGCGGACGCGATGACGCTGGCCAACATCCTGTGCACCGATATGCATGCTCACCGGCCGCTGCCCTCCGACACCGGACTGGCCCGGATCATCGCTGTGCTGGCTCGCGGCCACCAGGACGCGATTTGGCGGCGCACCAGGGTATCCAACGAGCTCCGGTCCCTGGTGCGGGAATACTTCTCCGGCTTGGAACCGCCCCCCGTCACCCGCACTTCCGGCAGCTCGATCAAGGGCGAACACCCCGCCCGCACCGGCAACCGCAAGCTCGAACGGGCGTTCTTCCTGGCCGCATTCGCCGCCCTGCACGACCCGACCAGCAGGGCCTACTACGACTTGCGAGAGAGCCGAGGGCAAGAAACACAACGCCGCCCTCATCTGCCTGGCCCGCCGCCGCTGCGACGTGCTCTTCGCCATGCTCCGCAACCGCACCTACTACCGAACCCCCGCAACCCAAGGCCACGTCCGCGGCGGCTTGAAAACCACATAGGGACACCCCGCCGCGAACAACAGGACCAGCGCCGTGCCCACGGTGGGCAGCGCGCGACGCGTTGGTGGTCGGTGGCCGCCAGCCGGCGCCTGGGCGGACTTGCCGCCGGCGCGAACGAGCCTGCCACGAACTGCTCACCGGCCTCGGGCGGAACGCGCAGGGGCATCGGCAGCGTGTGTGTCACTCAATGGCCCGGCGGCGTCGGCCACCCGGCGATCCACCGGGTTGGACGTCAGGGCCGCTCGCGACGTGACGTCTGGTCGTACCGGCCGTGCCGTGGTGGCGCGGTCGGTTCGGCGGACGTGGACCAGCCGACCGGCGACGTGCCGTCCGGAGCCGGCGGTACCTCCGGCTGGCGCTCCTGATCGCCGGGCGAGGGACTGGCTCCCTGCTCGAGCTGCTCCACTCGCGCCGCGATCATGTCGAGCACAGCGGGACGTCCCGCGTGCGCGCGCTCGTACTCCCGTAACGCGGCGAGCTGATCTTTGTCGAGAGACCGGATCCGGTGTTGAATGCTGCTCTGCGGCAGATGATCGTAGCCGGGCAGCGGTGAGTTGGTATGGCCGGACACGTGGTTCCTCCGTCCTGTGTTCCTGTCCTGATGGGCCGACAACGCGAACGACTCGGCGCCCTCGTGGCCGAGGCTGTCCAGCGAAAGGTGTTGCCGCTTGTTTCTCGCGCGTGCCGACAAGCTCCTTCCGTGCTTCCTTACGGCTACCACGTCGTGGCCGTGTCACACCCGCCCCGCGATGCCACTAGACCGTGGCAATGGCACCGTCAGCCCGCCGGGGCAGCCGCACGAACGACCCCGTTGATGGGCCCGCTATCGACGGCGGTCACGGCCTGTCGGACCGCAGCACCGCGACCGGGCACGGAGCGTGGTACAGCACGGCGTGGCTGACCGACCCGAGGAAAGCACGGCGGACACGGCCGCGGCCGTGGCTGCCGACCACGAGCAGCCGCGCATCCTGGGCAGCGTCCAGCAGGGCATGAGCGGGCGGATTCGGCACCTCGGCCAGTGTGGCATCGACATCGGGATACGCGGTCCCGTGCTGGTCGAGCTGCCGTGACACTCCCGGCTGCATGCCGCCCTTCCCGACCTGTGGACCGAGGCCGGCCACGGGTCCGGTGGTCAGCAGGTTCGGCGGGAGATCCGAGAGGGCGTGCACGGCACGCAGCGGGACACCGTGGCGGTGGGCGAAGTCGAACGCGAATCCCACGGCCGGATCGCTGTTCGCCGAACCGTCCGCGCCGACGATCACCGGTGCGTGGTCGGCGACCTCGGTGTCCAACTCGTCGCCGTCAGGCCCCGTCCGGACCACGACCAACGGCACGTCCACCGAGCGGGCCAGGTCAGCTGCTGTGGATCCGAGCAACACGCGGGGCAAGGCGCTGATACCGGATGAACCGATCACCAGTAGCGGGGCCTCGCGATCGGCTGCAACGCGGGCCAGCGTCGCCGCGGCCGGGCCCTCGGGAGCCGCCGTTTCAACGGTGACCTCCGGAGCCATGCGGCGACACTCGTCGGCGGCATCCTCGAGCAGCTGCCTGGCGTGCCGGCGGATCAGCTCGCCGTCGAAGTCGGCCGCCGTGACCCGGTCCTCCACGGCCGGTGGCGCCCACTCGAAGACCTGCGCGATGAGCAGGCGCCGATCCCGCCGGGCCGCTTCGGCCACGGCCCAGCGCAGTGCCAGTCCGGCGCCGTCCGACCCGTCGAAGCCGACCACAACCGGCCCCTGCGTAGGAGCTGAGTTCGTCATTCCCCTCATCCTTCGTGCCCGGTTCCGGCTTGCGATCCAGGGATGCCCGATTCGTCGGAATTGAACACATCACGCCCAGAGGTGCCTGCGTCCCAGACTCGCCATCACGGCCAACGCGCCGAACGGCGCCGACCGTGCGGCGAGCGCCGCCGACGAAGTGGCAGTTACGCCAACGTCGCAGAAGCCGAGACCGCACGTGCAAGAGCGTCCGCCGCAACGGCTCGGTGCTCAGCGCACGAAGCCACGCGCGCGGCACGCACCGCCAAAACCTTGGCCCGGACGCCGCGGCACGCCTTCCAGGCTCGCCGGGCAGGCAACGACGCCGCCGCCCACCCCGAAGCAGCCGCCGCAGCCCACACGGTCGCCGCGCAAGCCGGTGATGGATACGGGAGTGAGGGAGAGGCAGGGTTCGACGATCTCGTGATGGACATCGTGTGCCGTACCGAGAGTTTACCCGCTTGAGTTCCGGCGGCGTGCACTTGCATCGCTGGAAGTGGGACGGTTCGCGCTCGATGTCGCGTCCGTCGGGGACGGCCGAGTCCTGGGTTAACCGTTGTAAGAAACGGGACCTGCTCGGCTGCGGTCGCTACTTTCCCGACGCGGGCTCGGCGCCGTCACCGACGACGCGGTATGTCAGCTCGACATCGCCAAGCGCACCGACTCGCGCGTGTCCCAAGACATGGTTTCCCCTTGCGGTCATTGGTGTTTCCGCAGACCACATTGCACGCGCCGCTCACGACACACCAAGGGGCGGCTGCCGCTCAGTGGCAGCCGGGTTCGAGTCCGCGATTTGACGCCGACGTCAGTCGGACCGGCGCCAGCTTGACTTTGCCGTCGCCGCACGATTCCTGGCAGTTAGCGAACGGCCTCGGTGTAACGTCGTTTCGTGGCAGTCGAGCGACGAAGTGAATCACCAGGCCAGCGCCCTCAACCTGGCGGTCGGCGCGAGACGATCCTGCGCTGTGCGTTGGCGGTCGTCGCTGAGAACGGGATCGGCGGGCTTCGAATGCGCGACCTCGCTCAACGTGTCGGTGTGAGCCATCCCAGTCTTCATCACCATTTCGCCACGAAGGGCGACCTGCTGGCGGCTGTGGTCGATTATGCTCTCGATCATGAGATCCTGACTGGGATCGAGTTGGATCCCGCAAGTGCGGATCCGGTCGGTGATCTTGTCCGCGTCCTCGAGGTGACGCACGAGCGGTTCGCCTCACGCCCCGACATCGGTGTCGTGCTGGGGGAACTGATCCGGCAAAGCCGTACGGATCCTTTGCTGGCGGCGCGTCTCGGTGACAGGCACGCCGCGTGGCGCTCGGTCACCGAGGTCGCCCTTCAGCGGGCCGTCCATATGGGGAGACTTCCGTCCGGTTTCGACGTTGAGGCGGTCACCGACCTGCTTCTCGCGGCGATCACCGGATGGTCGACTTGGCCGTCGCAAGAGACGCCCCCGCCATCGATGCGAGCAATCCGGGCGCTGCTCACGCCTGCTTCCTCGACCGGGCATTGAGGTCGCGTTCTGCACAAGATTAGGTCGCTGCGAGTCAACTCACCAGGTGGGTGTCCGACCAGTATTGGTTCCGAACGGCGTCGCTTCGACATCGACGACGATTGGAGCAAACATGGACTACATCTGCCTGTCGCTTCCCGTGCAGCCGGACCGTGTGGACGACACACGGAAGTTTCTGAGCAACGAGCTTCCGGACCGGCTCGATGAGCTCGCTGACTCCCAAGCCGCGCTTGGCATCGTAAAGGAGCACTGGTTCCTCGATGGCCGTGAGGAGGGTGCGACCCTGATCGGCTACATCGAAAGCCTCGATTTCGCCAAGAGCGCGGAGCTGATGGCTGCGTCCAAGCGGCCCTTCGACGTCTGGTTCAAGTCGCGGCTGCGCGAATGCACCGGGGCGGATCTCGAGGGCCCGCCGACCTATGGTCTGCCTGAACCGCTGATTACTTGGTCAGCCCGCTGATGCGCATTGACGCGGAGCTGCTCATTCCCGGGGACGGGGAACCCGTCCCCGGCGCTACCCTCACGGTGGCCGATGGCAAGATCGTGTACGCAGGTCCGACGGTGAACGCGCCCGACGAGGTCACCGCTGAACCGTCCGAGGCGCGGGTTCATACCCTTATGCCTGGCCTTTGGGATGCCCACGCGCATCTCCTCGGAGCGAAGATGCTTGATCACGTCGCCATCGCCCTGACGCCTGTAGCTGTGCGAGCTGCTCGATCGGTCGCTGATCTTCGGGCGGCCCTCGACGCGGGTGTCACCTCGATCCGAGACCTCGGGGGGTTGGGCGTCGACCTCGCCGAGGCGGTCAACGAGGGGTCGGTGGTCGGGCCCCGGATCTATGGAGCGGGTGCGATCCTTACCCCGACCGGCGGCCATGGGGACGTACCGTCCCTACCGTTGCGGCTGGTTGGCGAGCGCGATCCCGGGGTGCGAATCGAATCGAGGATCTGCGATGGTGTTTCGGACTGCGTGAGAGCGGTGCGCGAGCAACTGCGCCGATCTGCGCGACTGATCAAGGTGTGCGCATCTGGCACGATGGGCACACTCATCGACAATCCAAGTCAGCTGCAGTTCACGCCGGAGGAGCTCAGGGCGATCGTCGAGACCGCCGGGCTCGCGGATCGCATCGTCGCGGCCCACGCGGTAGGGCGTCCTGGCATCCTCGCTGCGGTCCAAGCGGGGGTTCGGACCATTGAACACGGCAGCGACCTCGACGACGAAGCGTGCGACGCGATGCGGGAGACCGGAACGATCCTTGTGCCAACATGCGGGGTTGTCGAACATTTCACTAGCATTCCGGGGCTTGCGGACGAAGCGCGAAGCGCCCTACAACGGACGGCGGCCCGGCACAACGAGTCGATCGCGCGGGCGATCGAGCGTGGAGTTGAGGTCGCTCTTGGAACGGATGCGGTGACAAGCCACGCCTTCGGAGCCAGTCCGGTGAGCTGGGGTTCTCATGGTGCTGAGCTGAAACGGTTGGTACGACTCGGAATGAGCCCGCTCGCGGCGATCCGATCGGCGACGGCCGTGGGGCCAGCAACGCTCGGACCGCAGGCACCGTTGACTGGCCAGCTCGTCACCGGATACGACGCGGACATGATCGCGCTGTCGATCAACCCCCTGACGGAGGTCCACCGACTCGCTGATCCGACTGTGGTCGAGCAGGTTTGGATCGGTGGCCGGCTGGTGAAAGGCACCGACGCGGTTGCGGTGTGAGTATACGCGGGGCTAATCTCTCGACACTGTCTACCATCTGGTAGGCAAGCGCCCACAAGCAGCCCGTGTACCGGAGGGTGACATGGTGGATCGAGAGACTCGTGACGCACCCGCGCCTCCTGTCGGGCTACTCGAGTGGAACGATGTGATCTCCCAGGGGTTCGTACCGCTCACGGCTCGCACCCAGTCGGCAAGCGATGCTCGTGATTTCCGGGGGACGCTTTCGTCGGTCGCCTACCGATCGGTTCAGGTGAGCGACGTTTCCGGGCGCCGTGTGACCGTGGAGCGAAGCGTAGCCAGCATCGCCCGTAGCGACCCGCGCGCGGTCAAACTCAGCCTTCAGCTGCGAGGGATGGGGCGGGTGGATCAAGGTGCCCGGACAGCGACACTTTTCCCCGGCGACCTCGTGATCTATGACACCAGCGAGCCGTACACACTCGCCTTCGACGAGCCATTCGCAATGCGGGTCGCCATGGTTCCGCGAGCCCTGATCGCATTTCCGCAGGCAGAGATCGGTCAACTCACCGCGCTGCGGATCAGCGGTCGTTCGATGCCAGCACGGCTCCTTACTCATATGATGGCGGAGATGAGTCGTTCGGGCTTAATGGGCGGCGCCTCCATTCGAATGGTCGAGAGCGCGTTTGTTGAACTGGTCGGCGCTGTGCTCGCCGAACTCCCGTCCCCTGCGAGGACCGCCAGCTCGCATGCGATCTTCTCCTCAGCTCGCCGATTGATCGACCAACGGCTTGGAGAGGAGGAACTCGACACCACCAGTGTCGCCCTTGCCCTGCACGTCTCGCCTCGGCACCTGCAGAAGGCATTCCAGCGACATGGGACCACTGTGGCTGCTTGGATTCGCGCCCGCAGGCTCGAGCGCTGCGCCCGGGAGTTGACTGATCCGCTCCTGGCGGACGAACCGGTGTCGGCGATTCGCAGTCGCTTTGGGTTCCACGACGCGTCGCACTTCGCCCGAACGTTCAAGGCACAGTTCGGCATGTCTCCGCGCGAGTTCCGGCGCCATCACGGCGCCGCCATCACCGAGGTTGTGATCGGAGATCGTAGAGCCGTTTGAGCTTGCGTGGGCTTTGCGGAAGCGCGCCCGGGTTTTCCAGCTGAATGTGTACTGAAGACCCGATGACCTCTTGTTCAATGCAGACGGTGAGTTCGTCCACCGCCCTCTTCGTTCTGGTTCGAGGATGAAGTGTGACGAGAGGACTTCGCTGCCCAGATCGAGTTTTCGATCTGGGCCGGGAAGAGGCCTACCGCCCCGCAGGATGATCATGCCGTCACTCCGGATACCACGGGCTCCGGCATAGCGGGACCAGAGCGCAATCGAGCCTGCGCCTGTGACAGCCGGGGGCTCGCTTTTCTTCGGGAGCACACCACCCGGCCGGGAGTTGACCTTAGGTTAGACTAGCCTTACATTGACTGACCGTCGGTCAGTCACCGTAAGGCACTGGCGGCGCGACCCAATCAGTAAGACGAGGAAGGCTTATGACGACCACGGAGGCAGTGCGGCCGGACCCTCCCGCGCCACCGGACAACCAGGAAACCGAGGCCCCGCGCATGTTGCCGATCCGGGACGCGGCGAACATGCTGCGGCCGGTACGGCCGCACCTGGTCACCACCGCCGTGCTGTCGGCGGTGGCAGCGGCGGCCGGGTTCGCCCCGTTCGTCGCCATCGCGGAGATCGCGCGGGCGGTGCTCGGCGCGCCGAGCCTCGGGTCTGTGGCCGGGACGGCGTGGACCTGGGCCGGCATCGGGGCCGGTGGCGCGTTGCTGCGCCTGCTGCTGCTCGGGTTGTGCACCCACGTGGGACACAAGGCCGACGCGGAGATGCTGCACCACCTCCGGGTCCAGATCGTGCGGCGCCTCGGCGTCGTGCCGCTCGGCTGGTTCCGATCGGCCGGTTCCGGCCAGGTGAAGAAGGCGATGACCAGTGACATCGAGGAGATGCACGAGTTGATCGCGCATGCCCTGGGAGCGCTGGTCGGCGCGGCCGCGGCGCTGACCGTCGGCATCGGCTACCTCGTGTTCGTGGACTGGCGGATGGCGCTGATAACCGTCGCCATCCCGGTGGCAGCGGTGATCACCTACCGGCTCGCCATGCGCTCGCTGCCGGCCCACATGTCGCGACTGCTCGCCGCCGAGGGGCAGATCAGCGCCGCCAGTGTCGAGTACGTCGACGGGATCACCGTGGTCAAGGCGTTCGGCGGCACCGAGGGCAAGGTGCTGGGTCGCTTCGACGACGCCATGCGCGAGCACACCGCGGCCTACCGGGCCTGGCTGGCGGGAAACCGGGCCAGCTCCGCGATGAACCGGGTGCTCGGCTCGGAGATGGCGGTGCTGGGCGTGGTGATGGCCGCCGGGCTCGGCTTCGTCGGCGCGGGCTGGCTGACGGTCCCCGACCTGTTGCCGTTCCTGATCGTCGGCATCGGCCTGCCGACCTCGTTCACCCCGATGATCCACGGCGCGCAGGGCGTGCGCATGGCACGCGTGTCCGCGGGCAACCTCGACCGGCTGCTGTCCAAGCCGCCGCTGCCGGAGCCGGAACAGCCGAGGGAGCCGCGGGGGTATCGGGTGGAGTTGGATCGGGTGTCGTTCTCCTATGACGGGGTGACCAACGCGCTGGACGGAGTCAGCGCGGTGTGTGAGCCGGGCACGGTCACCGCCATCGTCGGCCCCTCCGGCGCGGGCAAGTCCACTGTGGCCAGCCTGCTGCCGCGGTTCTACGACGTGACCGGGGGCGCGATCCGGATCGGCGGGGTGGACGTGCGGGAGATCTCCTCGAAGACCCTGCTCTCGTCGATGTCGCTGGTGTTCCAGGACGTGGTGTTGTTGCGGGACACGGTGACCGAGAACATCCGGATCGGCCGGCCCGACGCCACCGACGACGAGGTTCGCCAGGCGGCCAAGGCCGCCCAGATCCATCCGGTGATCGAGCAGTTGCCGCACGGCTACGACACTGTGCTGGACAGCGGCAAGGGTGGGCTGTCCGGCGGGGAGCGGCAGCGGTTGACCATCGCCCGCGCGATCCTGTCCGGGGCGCCGATCGTGGTGCTGGACGAGGCCACCGCCTCGCTGGACCCGGACAGTGAGACCGCGGTGCAGGACGCGTTGTCGGAGTTGGTGGCCGGCAAGACGGTGATCGTCATCGCGCACCGGTTGCACACCATCGCCGCCGCCGACCAGATCCTCGTGCTCGACGAGGGCAGCGTCGCCGAGTCCGGAACCCACCACGAACTCCTCGCCTCCGGCGGGCTGTACGCCCGCATGTGGCGCGCACAGCAGAACGGAGACACCGCATGATCCGTCGGCTTTACCGGCTCTGGCCACACCCCGGCCTGCTGGTCCAGTTGTGGTCGCTGACCGCCGCCCTCGCGGTACTGCAGGGACTGCTGCTCGGCTTGCTGGTGCCGATCCTGCGGGCCCTGCTGCAGCCCGAGCCCGACTTCGCCGCCGCCACCCCCTGGCTGATCACCGGCGCGATCGGCCTCGTCGCCTACGCCGTACTCAGCGTGATCGCGACCCCGGTCGGGTTCGCGGCGGCCATGAAGCTGGCGGTGCAACTCCGGCACCACCTGATGCGGCACGTGACCACGCTGCCGCTCGGCTGGTTCACCGCCGACAAGAAGGGCCAGTTCTCCCGCACCGTCACCAGTGTCGCCGGTACCCTCTCCCAGCTGACCGCGACGATCGGGGGTCCGGCCATCACCTGCACGCTCGTGCCGGCCACCATCATCGGGGTCACCTTCGTGGTGGACTGGCGCCTCGCGCTGCTCCTGCTGGTCACCCTGCCCATCGCGCTGGTCGCGCTGGGCCGCTCCTGGCGCACCGTCGCCGCTGTGTCGGACGACATGGAGATCGCCGCTAACGAGGTCGCCAGCCGGGCGATCGAGTTCGGCCAGGCCCAGCCCGTGCTGCGCGCGGCCGGCCACGCCACCACCGGCAGCGTCCGCATGCGCGACGCGCTCGACGACCACCGCCACCGCTACCGCCGCGGCCTGCACCGGATGCTGTTTCCGGACCTGTCCTACAGCGGTGTGGTGATGGCCGGGTACGTTGCCGTCCTCGTGTTCGGCGTGCAGTTCCTGCTCAGCGGAACATTGTCCATTCCGGACACCATCGCCCTGCTGGTGCTGGCCGTCCGATTCCTCGAACCGCTCGGCGCGATGGTGGACCACGCCTCGGGTCTCGGCGCGATGGACTACCTCAGCGAGCGGGTCGAGTCCGTCCTGCGCACCCCTTCGCTGCCGCACAGCCCGAACCCGGTTCGCCGGCTCGAGGACGCCAGCATCGAGTTCGCCGACGTGACCTTCTCCTACGGGGGCCCGGACGCGGGCGAGAAACCCGCGCTGTCCGAGGTGTCGTTCCGCTGCCCGCCCGGCACGACCACGGCGCTGGTCGGGCCGTCCGGCTCCGGAAAGACCACGGTCACCCGGCTCATCGCCCGGTTCTTCGACATCGACTCGGGCAATGTGCGCGTCGGCACCGTCGACGTGCGCGAACTGGATCACCCGGTCCTCTTGGAGAACATCGCCATCGTGTTCCAGGACGTCTACCTCTTCGACACCACCATCGAGGAGAACCTGCGGATCGCCCGGCCGGACGCCACCTGGGAGGAACTGGAGGACGCGGCGCGGCACGCCCGGCTGGACGAGGTGATCGAACGGCTGCCCGGTGGCTGGCAGACGCGCGTCGGCGAGGCCGGCGCGCAGCTCTCCGGCGGCGAGCGGCAACGGGTCTCCATCGCCCGCGCCTTCCTCAAGCGAGCGCCGATCGTACTCATCGACGAGGCGGCCTCGGCGCTCGACCCGGAGAACGAGAGCGCGATCAGCCAGGCCATCGCGGCCCTTTCCGACGACCCTGGACGCACGGTGATCGTGATCGCCCACCGGCCCACCACGCTCGCCACGGCAGACCAGGTGATCGCGCTGGACGGCGGCAGGATCGCCGAGATCGGCACCCCGGCCGAGCTGCGCGATGCCGAGGGCACCTTCGCCCGCTTGTACCACCAGTACGAGCACGCCCGCAGCTGGCACATCACGGCGTGAGGCTCAGTCGTCGGCCGCCCGCACGGAGAGAGTGTGGTGGAAGCTGTTCAACGGATCCCAATCCCGCTTGGCCTTCTGCAGCGGCGGGTCACCGACCAGCGCCACGGAGGACTGGCCGGTCGGCCGGCCTGCCGCCGACGGGTCTGGCGAGGTGGCAGAGGCCATGCACGCCGATGTGCGGTCGGAACCCCTGCGTACGGCCCGACATCGACACGGCAACGCCGCCGCTCGATGCCGAGGAGGCAGGCCTGAGCCGCCGTGCGACCGGCCCCGGCCGCGACAGCCCGCCAGGACCGGTTCCGGCGTGGATTCCCGTCCCACGCCGGACGGTCATGAAGGCGACCTGCACGGACGTGCGCTGTACCGCGCGTCCGGGTGCAGGGCCAGTGTCGCGGCACAGCCGGCGAAGCCGATCAGCAGGATCGTCCACGTCGCGCCGATCGCGATGATCGAGGCAGACCGCCACGATGGCGCAACCACGACGGCGGCCCGGACGAAGTCAGCTGGACCCGCGACACCGCGAGACGCCGGTCAACCAGCAACGCGAGCCGGTCCCGCATACCGGGTCCGTGGAGACGGCTCGACGTCCGACGCATCTGTCATGCGGTCGTCACCAGGTCGCGGCGTCGGAACCGGGCGATGGCAGCGGCGGCGCCTGCGGCGGCGAGCAGGGTGAGGATGAGCACGGCCGTGATCGAGATGTCGTCGCGTGGGTAGTCGCCGATGTGCTCGAACGGGGAGATCCTGATGACCTCGTCGGGCAGGTTCAGCATCGGTGCGAACATACCGGCGATGAGTCCGTATCCCAGTACCGCCCAGGCCGCCGGCAGCGCGCGCGGCACCGCCGCGTAGAGCAGTGCGGCGATGGCGAGCACGAGCCACACGGCGGGCGTGTGGGCGAGGTGACCGCCGACGAGGTCGGCGACCAGGCCGCTGTCCCCCGTGCTGACGGCGGCGCCGAGCCCCATGCCCAGGCCCGCCACCAGCAGCAGCCACGGCGCGCCGATGGCCGACACGAGCAGGTAGCTGCCGATCCACGCGGATCGGCCGACCGCCGTGGCCAGAACCGGTTCGGCCCGGCCCTCGGTTTCCTCGCCGCGCAGCCCATGGACGGCGAGGATGACGAAGATGGTGACCACCAGCGCCATGAAAAAGCCCATCAGACCGAGATATCCGGCGAGCATGTTCTCTGACCCACCCATGACCGCGAGCAGGTCTTCGGGCGCGTCCTGGAACCCCTCGAGCAGCGGCTGGGTGAACGAGCCGTAGGCGACGCCGCCGACCAGCAGCGCCAGGCTCCAGCCGATGAGTCCGGCGCGTTGCAGGCGGAACGAGAGCGCGAGCGGGCCGCTCAGCCATGCGGCCGCCCTGGGCGAACCGGGCCGCGGTGGGATCAGGCCCGCGCCGAAGTCGCGGCGTGCCGAGAGCGCGTACCCGGCGGCCGTCACGGCTGCGCTGAAGACGAGGCAGAGTGCCAGGGGCCACCAGTCGTCGTGGGTGTAGGGGGCGGTCTGCTGCGACCAGCCGATCGGGGACAGCCAGGACAGCCAGGACGGTCCGCTGCCCTGAACGGCTGCCATGTCGCCGAGGCCGCGCAGGACGAAAGCCGTGCCGAGCAGGGCTCCGGCGAAACCGGCCGCCGCCCGCGGGTATTCCGACAGCTGGGCGGTGACGGCCCCGATGGCGCCGAACGCCACCACGACGGCACCGGCCGAGGCGCCGAACAGCAGCGACCCACCGGCGTCGTAGCCGCGGCTGGTCATGACCAGGGCGATGAGCACCGTGGCCAGCACCGCCATCAGTGTTGTCAGGACCAGCGCGGCGGTGAGCTGGGCGTGGCGGCCGACGACGTTCGCCCTGACCAGCTCCGCTCGGCCGGTGTGTTCCTCGGCCCTGGTGTGTCTCACGACGGTGAGCAGGCCCATGAGGCCTGCGCCGACGAGTATGTAGAGCCCGTACTGCCCGACGAGGAACCGCTCGAGGGTGAGCTGGTCGAAACCGAAGCCCGGACCGCCGAACAGCGCGCCGGCCGGGCTGGAGGTGAACGAGGTGAGCGCCTGCAGATCCTCGGGGGTACCGGCGAGGCTTTCCAGAGCGACGGCGAAGTAGGCCATCAGCAACGGCAAGCCCACCGTCCAGGCGGGGAACCGGATCCGGTCCCGGCGCAGCATGAACCGCACCAGAGTGCCGGTGCCCGCCAGCGTTGCGCTCTCGGTGCCGGCGCGCGAAGGCGGCCGTTCGAGGGTGGTGCTCATCGGGTCACCGCCTTGGCGTCGTCGTGGCCGAGCTGGTCGCCGTAATGGCGCAACAGCAACTGTTCGAGTGTCGGTGGGTGCGCGGTCAGCCCGTGCACGCCGAGTTCGCCCAGCCGCCGGACGACGGTGGCGAGATGTTCACCGTCCACTTCGAACTGTGTGTATCCGTTGGTGGAACGCAGGTTGTGCACGCCGGGCAGATCCGCCAGTACGGTCGTCGACCGGTCCGTCATGACCTCGACGGAGGTCCTGGTCAGGTGGCGCAGCTGCGCGAGCGACCCGGTCTCCACGATGCGGCCCTGGCGGATAATGGAGATCTGGTCGGCGAGTGCCTCCACCTGGGCCAGGATGTGGCTGGAAAGCAAGACGGTGCGGCCGGCGGCCTTGACCTCGCGGATGCAGTCCTGGAACACCGCCTCCATCAAGGGATCCAGGCCAGCGGTCGGCTCATCCAGCACGAGGAGCTCGACGTCGCTGGCCAGCGCTGCGATGAGGGCGACCTTCTGCCTGTTGCCCTTCGAGTAGGTGCGGCCCTTCTTGCTCGGGTCGAGATCGAACCGCTCGCACAGCTCGTCACGGCGCGCCGGAGCGACGCCTCCTCGCAGTCGGGAGAAGAGATCGATGGCCTCGCCGCCGGTGAGGTTCGGCCACAGTTCGACGTCACCGGGTACGTAGGCGAGCCTGCGGTGCAGGGCGACCGCATCAGCCCACGGGTCCCGGCCGAGCAACCGGGCGGTACCGGAGTCGGCTCGCAGCAAGCCGAGCAGAATACGGATGGTCGTGGACTTTCCGGCTCCGTTCGGGCCGAGGAACCCGTGCACCTGGCCGGTCTGCACGGTGAGATCGAGGCCGTCCAGGGCGGTGACGTGGCCGAAGGTCTTGACGATCTGGCGAATATCAATGGCAGTGCTCATGGTTTTCCTCGCGTGAGAACCCAGGGCCGTACTGAGCAGCACCGGGTGGTGAGATCAGGGTGAGGTGATGGAGTGAGCCGACCGGAAGTCGCCGGTCAGTCCTGCGCCGGGGGATCCGGCACGTACATCAGGAAGGCGTCTAGCATCGACCGGTCGATCAGCAGGCCCTGGCTGAACAGCTCCACGGCGGCTGGGGTGATTTCGTCGACGTACTGGCGGAACAACCGCCGGAAGGACTCCGGGTCGCCGCTCGAGCCGTGCAACGTGAACCACAACAGCATGCCGCCCGTGGATTGATAGGCAAGGTAACGGGCACGCGCTGCCCGGTCCCGGCTCGGCCGGACCACCCCGGCCGCCTCGCCCTCCGCCAGGTACTGCTCCGCATCGGCCGTCATCTGCTCGATCAACGCGCCGGCCAGTTCTCCGCCCGCCTGCAGGCTACGCAGCAGGTACAGCAGGTACGGAGCGAACCGCTCCACCTCGGCCAGCTGGGCGAACATCATCGAGCCGCTGCCGTCGGTCAGCGCTTTGGTCTTCTCGTGGCGAATGATGGACAGCACATGCTCGTCGCACGCTCGCCGCAAACCTTGCTTCGACCCGAAGTAATGCACGACCAGGCCCGCCGCTACGCCCGCGTCGGCGGCGATGGCCCGCAGGCCCGCGCCGAAGCCGTCGCGACCAAAGCGCTCGATGGCAGCGTCGCGGATGCGGTCGACGGTGGCCAGTTCCCCGTCACGGCGACGGCCTGGTCCGCTGTCCGATGACACCCCAGCAGGTTAAACAGGTGTTCAACGCGGGCGCAATGCCCCGAAAGGCGACGAGGCATCAAGAACGCGTAAGAATCGGCGGACCGTCTGGGCACACGGGCCACCTCCCCGACGGTCACGGCTCGCTCGGCAGCCGACCGCGACAGCGCCCCGCGACGCCGCGCGGGCGAGCCTCGAGATCCGGGATCTGCTGGTCGACTGCGACTGCCGCAATCAGCGACCGACTGCCCGCGCGTTCGCTCTCCGTGAGCACGCTGTCCCGGTGATCGGGGACTCCGCCGAGGGCGACGTCCGGCCGGGCGAAGAACCGTTCGACGTGCAGTATTCCCGCCGGCCACGCCGCGCAGGCGCGTTCGACCGCGGCGAGCAGTGGTTCCGGTCCGCAGCAGTAGACCGCGGTGCCGGGCCGAGGGTTGCCGAGCTCGGCGGACAGGTCGAGCAGGCCGGCCTGTCCTGGCGTGCTTCCCGTCCTCTCGATCGCGTGCAGGACTTCGTCATCGGGCTCGGCCCCGTCCCAAACGTCCGGCCCACGACGCCACTTCGACGCCCGGTGTTCACCGGGTGCTCGCACACCGTGGCTACCGTTCGGACGTGGAACTGCGCCATTTGGTCTCGTTTCTCGCGATCGCCGAAGAACTGCACTTCGGCCGCGCCGCGGCGAGTCTGCACCTGGCCCAGCCGTCGCTGAGCCAGCACTTGCGCAGGCTGGAACGCGCCGTCGGCGTCGAACTGGTCGCGCGCAACTCGCACGAGGTGCGGCTGACCCCGGCGGGTGAGGCGTTCCTCGACCTCGCCCGCGACATCGTGGCCAGGGTGGACCAGGCGGGAAAAGCGGCCCGTGCCGCCGCGACGGGCAGTGCGGGCACCCTGCGTATCGGGTACAACTTCCCCGCGGGACAGCGTGTCCTTCCCGGCGCACTCACCGCGCTGGACAGCCGCCGACCCGCCGTCGACGTCGAGATGTTCGAGATGCGCACCGGACCGCAGCTGGCGGCGCTCGCCGATGGCAAGCTCGACGTGGCGATGGTGTACGGCAGGCCGAACTCGACGACCCTGCGCAGCCGCCGCCTGCTGCGCGTCCCGCTGGTCGCCATCGTCGGCGAGAAACACCGCTGGGCGGGCCGTCAGCGCGTACCGTTCGGGGAACTCGCCGACGAGTCCTGCGTGCTGTTCAACCGCGCGCAGTCGGCCGCGATGTACGACACCATCCTCTCCGCCGCCCAGAGCAGCGGCATCCAGCTCACCATCGCCGACGAAGTCGACGACCCCGGCGCCACGGCGATCCTCACGGCCATCAAGCCGGTCGTCGGGTTCGCCTCAGCGGCGCGGGGCGCCTTCGGCGGCAGTCCCGGCAGCCCCCGCACCACCTCGGTCGCCCTGTACGACCCCGTCCCGATGCTCGACCTCTACGCCGTGTGGGCGGACGGGCAGAACCCGCTGGTGGACGCCTTCCTCGCCTGCCTGCCCGGCACGCCTACTTGAGACCCGAGCGCACGAAGGCGTTCACGATGTGCCGCTGCAGGACGAGGTAGAGCACGAACACCGGAAGGCACGCCAGGCCGGCCGTGGCCATCAGCGGGCCCCAGTCGTTGCCCTCGGTGCCCATGAAACTGCGCAGCCCGAGCTGCACCACGGCGTTGCTCCGCTGCAGGACCATCGCCGGCCAGAAGTACTCGTTCCACGCGCTGATCGCCAGCAGGATACCCAGCGCGGCCAGCGCGGGCCGCAGCGCCGGCACCACGACCGTCCACAACGTACTCCACGACGAACGGCCGTCCATGCGCGCCGCGTCGAGCAGCTCCTTCGGGAAGCCGTTCAGGTGCTCCCGCAGCAACAGCACGCCGAGCGCCGAACACAGGGTCGGGATGATCACCCCGGCGAGGGTCTCCAGCAAGCCCAGCCGCGACAGCAGCACGTAGTTGGGCAGCATCGTCGCCTGGAACGGCACCAGCCACGTGCCGACGAACATCAGGTACAGCAGCCGTTGCAGTGGGAATCGCCATGCCGCGAATGCGTAGGCGGCGAGCAACGCCACGAGCAACTGTCCCAGGGCACTCAACACCGCGATGACCCCGGTGTTGAACAGCATGCCCAGTACGTCGTTCTTCGCGAACGCCTCCGTGTAGCTCGCCGTGGACAACGGCCAGGGCAGCACCGACAGCGAGTACACGTCCTGCGGCGCGCGCAGCGACGTCGCGTAGAGCCAGTAGATCGGGAACACGCACGCCAGGCTCAGCACCCCGAGCACGACGTGCCCGCCGAGCCGCCTTCCCCGGGACGACTCCCCCGCCACCTCGTCAGTCGTCATGGTGGCTCAGCCTTTCCGCGAGTCGCGTCAGCAGCGCGGCCACCACAATGAAGCCGAGGAAGAACAGCACACCGGCCGCGGCGGCCAGGCCCGCGTCGTGGCTGCGGAAGCCGTACTCCCAGAGCAGGTAGTAGAGGTTGGTGGTCGACCCGACCGGCCCGCCCTGGGTCAGGGTGTCGATCAGCGGGAACGTCCACTGCGCCGACAGCAGCACAGTCATCAGCACCAGGAACGCCAGTGTCGGCGAGAGCAGCGGCACCGTGATCCAGCGCGTCACCTGGCTTCGCGAGGCTCCGTCGACCTGCGCCGCGGCGGCGTAGTCGGGATTGATCCCCGCCAGCCCCGCCGTCACCACGAGCACGGCGAACCCGACGACGTGCCAGCCGGTGATCACGATGATCGACAGCTGCGCGGTCCCCGCGGTGTTGAGCCAGTTCACGTCGGTGCCGAGCACACGGTTGACGGCGCCGGCGGAGGGGTCCAATAGCCACTGCCAGACCGCGGCACCGGCCACCGGCGCGACGAGCATCGGCGCGAACACCAGGGCCCGGTAAACGCCCTGCGCCCGGCCACGCACCCGCCGCGTGAGCAGCGCGACCGCCACCGGGATCACGAGCGTGAACGGCAGCATCCCGAGGATCACGACCACCGTGCGCCAGACCGAACGGCCGAGCTCCGGCGAGCTGAGCAACCGCTCGTAGTTGCCGAGCCCGACGTCGACCATCGGTGTGCTCGGCACGAGGTTCCACGAGTAGGTCGAGAGCACGAACGTCTGGGCCAGTGGCTGGTAGGTCCACACGATGAGCAGCACCACGGCCGGCAGGAGGTAGAGGTAGGGCGGCGCGATGCGGCGCACCCGCTGCCACGGCGCCGGGGAGGCGGGCACAGTGTCCGTCATGCCCGCCGCGCACGCCTCCCGGCCGCGCACGGGTGCAGGGACCTCCACGAAGGCGCCGCTCACCATGCGCCGACGACCTCACGCACCAGCCGCACCCGCTCGGCGGCCGCGACGTCGTACACGCCCTCGGCCCGCGACAGCGGCACCGCGGTGGCGACGACCTGCTCGCCGAAGACGTCGATGCGGCTGAACGCCGCGTCCGCGCCCGCCCTCAGCCTCCCCTTCGGCGGCACCGCCGCGACGCCGTAGGCCAGTGCGGGCCCGACCCACACCGGCACGCCGCCCAGCGCCCCGCAGCCCGCGTGGTGGGCGTGCCCCGTCACGACGAGCCGGACGTCGCTGCCCGCGACCACCCCGGCCAGCCGTTCCGCGCCACGCAACCGCAGCAGGTGCACGGTCGGCACCGGCGAGGGCAGCGGCGGGTGGTGACACACCAGCACGGTGCCTGACGGCGCGGGGTGGGCGAGCACGTCGGCCAGCCAGTCGAGCTGCTCACCGGACAGATGCCCGTCGTGCTGCCCCGGCTCACTGCTGTCCAGCGACACGACGCGCAGGCCGCCGACCATGGTCACCGTGTTGTAGTCCGCCGTCGATGGCTCCTCGCCGAGTACTTCGGCGCGGAAGGCGCCGCGCTCGTCGTGGTTGCCCAACGTGTAGATCACCTTTGCGCCGAGCCGCAGGGCGGCGGGCTCCACCGCCTCCCGCAGTCTGCGATAGGCGGAGGGAGCGCCGTTGTCGGCGAGGTCGCCGGTGAGCAGCAGAGCCGCCACCGGCAGATCCGACCGCTCGATCATCTCCAGCGCCGCGACGAGGTTCGCCGCCGTGTCGACCACGTCGTGCATCAGCGCTCCCTCGGGCAGCAGGTGAGTATCGGTCAGCTGCACCAGGGTGAGATCCGGCCCGGTGCCCACGCTCACTTCCCTCCGCCCGGAAGCAGCGCGGACGCCTCCTCCTGCGCGGACCGCAACGAGTCGGCGGGATTCGCGCCCTGGTACACGGCGTTCTCCACTGCCTGCATCATCCCGTCGCGGATCTGCAGGTAGCTCGCGCCGGGCATCGAAACCCACGGCTCCAGGTGCTCCAACTGCTTCAGGTTCGGCTCGAGGTACGGGTTCTCGTCGGCCCACTTCTCGAGGCCGTCGGGGTCGTTCACGAGCCCGGTACGCAGCGGCAGGTAGCCGATCTTGGTCGCGATCGTCGTGTAGGCGCGCTCGCTGGTGAGGAACTCGATCAGCTCCCACGCCGCCCGCTGCTTGGCCTGGCCCTGGGAGAACACGAACAGTGCGGCACCGGAGTTGGTCGGGATGGCCTGCCTGCCCTCGAAGCTCGGCATCGCTGCGGCGCCGAGTTCCCACTTGTCCCCGGCCCCCTTCAGGAACGTGCCCTGGATCGCGCTGGACTCCAGGATCATGCCGAGGTCGCCACGGGCGAACGACTCGACAGCCTGCATCTGCGTGCGGTTGGGCATGACACCGGTTCTCACCATGTCCTGCATGCTGCGCACGACCTCGACCGACGGTGGGTCGGCGAACGTCAGCTTCGAGCGGTCCTCGGAGATCACCCTGCCGCCGGCCGAGCGCACGAGAGCCTGGAAGCACCAGTCCTTGGCGGCCTTGGTCAGGCAGTCCACATAGGCGCCGTCCTTGCCCGTCATGTCCTTGATGGCCTTGGCAGCGTCGCGGACCTCGGCCCAGGTGGCGGGCGGGTGCTCGGGGTCGAGACCGGCCTGTGTGAACAGCTGCTTGTTGTAGTAGAGCATCGGCGTGGAGAACACGAACGGCACGCCGTAGGTCTTGCCCTTCCAGTCGCCGAGCGTGCGCGCCGACTCCGCGTAGGGGTACTCCTCACCGTCGAAGTTGGCCTGCACGGTGTCCTTGCCGACCAGGTCGTCCAGCGGCAGCGCTTTGAGCTGGTTGACGGTGAAGTCGAGGTCGGAGAAGCCGAGCTGCACGACGTCGGGCGGACTGCCCGCGGTGAGCTGGCTCTGCAGGCTGGAGATCGTGTCGGTCGCCGGGTTCGCGCTGTTGCCCTGCGGCTTCTGCGCCGTCACCGAGATGTTCGGGTGCTCCTTCTCGAACGCGGCGATCAGCTCGTTGAACGTATCGGTCCACGCCCCGGCCTGACCGAAGTTGTAGCTCTCGAAGACGATCGACACCTTCTGGTCCGGCTTCAGCTCGGGAACGCGGCTCACCGATGCCTGCGAGCCGGTGCTCTCGGTGCCCAGCCCGCAGGCCGAGGTGGCCAGCAGGAGCGTCGCGGCGCAGGCCGCGAGCAGGGTCCTTTTCATGAGGGGATTCCTCTTTCTGTGCGGGGACGATCAGACGGGTTGCGGGACCGACGCGGCCTGCCAGGCGAGCCTGCGGCCGCTGTCGTGGTCGAACAGGTGCAGGTGGCCCGGCCGGGCGGACAGGGTGACGGCCTCGCCGGGGACGACCCCGAGCGGGCGTGGACCGCGCACGGAGACACCGGTGTCGCAATGGGCGACCTCCTCGCTGCCCAGGTTCTCGACCGCCGTGACGATGGCCCGGATTCCCTGGCCTCCGGAGGAGGTGAGAGTCAGGTGCTCGGGCCGGACACCGAGCCGCACTGGCCGGTCCGGGATGTCCGCGTCGATGCCGAGTGACAAGCGAAGCCCTTCGGCCTCGGCGACCAACGCGCCGTCCACGGCGCGCACGGTCGCGTCGACGACGTTCATGGAGGGCGAGCCGAGGAACGTCGCGGCGAACACCGACGCGGGCGCGTCGTAAACCTCGGACGGTGTCCCGAGCTGCTCGAGCCTGCCCTCGTTCAACAGCGCGATGCGCGTGGCCATGGTCATGGCCTCGACCTGGTCGTGGGTGACGTACACCGTCGTGGCCCGCAGCCTCCGGTGCAGCTCCGCGATCTCGGCCCGTGTGCCCGCGCGCAGCTTCGCATCCAAATTGGACAATGGCTCGTCCATGAGGAAGGCACCGGGGTCTCGCACGAGCGCCCTGCCGAGCGCGACCCGTTGCCGCTGGCCGCCGGACAGTTCCCTGGGCTTGCGGTCGAGCAGGTCGGTGAGGCCGAGGGTGGCGGCCACCTCGGCCACCTTCGCCTTGATCTCGGCGCGCGGACGTTTCCTCGTGCGTAACGGGAACCCGATGTTGCGGGCCACGGACAGATGTGGGTAGAGCGCGTAGCTCTGGAACACCATCGCCACGTCGCGCCGCTGCGGCGGCAGGTGCGTGATGTCGGTGTCGTCGAGCCACAGCCTGCCCTCACTGGGCTGGAGGAGACCGGCGATCATGCGGAGCAGGGTCGACTTGCCACAACCACTCGGTCCCAGCAGAACGAGGAACTCGCCGTCTGCGACGTCCAGCCCTATGTCATCAACGGCCGTCACCGCGCCGAAGCGCCGGGTCAGCCCCTGAAGTTGAATCCGGCTCACAACCGCTACCGCACCTTTCCCTCGCATCGGTGCCTTTCCACCGAACGGCGTTCAGTGCAACAGCGGTTCGTATACGGACGGTGAACAGACCCCGCGGCGATCGGGAAACCCAATCGGCCCAGTGCGATCGCCTCTGGCCACCTGCTCGGGCGGCACCGGTGGCATTTCCGGAGCCTAGGCTGAGTCATGGCCGACGACACGTCATCGACCTGTTCGCCGACGACCCGTACCCCGCGCTGCGCCCGGCTGCGCGCGAGCGCACCCGCCTTCGAGCATCCACTCGGTTCTGGTTGCTCACCCGCTACGAGGACGTGTCGGCACTGCGGAAAGCCTCCCACTCGGCCGAGGAGCCTAACCTGACCAACCTGCCGAACTGTGGGGTGCCGCTGTTCCGTGGGTGACGTCTGCGAGATCGCGCAGCCGGACGAGGGGGTCGACCCGGCAGTCGACTTCGGGAGCATTCACCACGCGTCCGGCGGGCACGCCGCAATCGCCGAGATCGGCGCACACTCCCGCCAGGTGCTCTCCTGCTGTTCGAGGAGGTGCCCCGCCGGATGCTGAATGCGTGGGCCATGCGCACGCTGACCACGCACCCGCGTGGGAGTCGGTTCGAAGCCGCCGAGTTCGCCGAGTAACTGACCGGCGCGGACTGCACGGCACCGGCCGTAGCGAACGGTGCCTGGGCGGTTTCCCCTTCGTCGGAGCGGCACGCAAAGCGGCGACCTGAACCCAGCCGCATCGGGCCGGGTCGCGGGGTGAGTGTTTCGTGGTTCCTGGTGGTCGCCACGCCCAGCACAGCTGACCGCCCACCACGCGTCCACGTCCCGCTGAGGCATCAGACCACTGTGGACGATCCGCTGCCAGGCGGACCGTACTTGGGCCTTCCGACAACGCAGCGAGGCGCCGCACTGGGCCCGCGCAGCCGGCACCGGGATTGTCAGACACGGCCAAGGGCTGAGCCGCCGTGCGACTGGCCCCGCACGCAACAGTCACGCCCGGGCAGGTCGCCTTCAGGACCGGCCGGCGCGGGACGGGATCCACGCCGACCGGTCCTGGCGGCGCTATTCGCGAGCGCCGGGGTGGGTGGCCAGTGTCGCGGCACAGCCGGCGAAGCCGATCAGCAGGATCGTCCACGTCGCGACGATCGCGATGATCGAGCCGGACTGCCACGACGGCACCATCCCGACGGCGGCCACGATGAGGGTCACACCGGTCCACCACGGGGCGGAGCGGCCGCGCAGGATCGCGGCACCGAGCAGGACGAGCCCGAGGAGACCGACCAGGAAGCTCCAGCCGAACAGTGCGGCCGCGCCCGTGCCCGCGGCGTCCAGCAGCGCTGTGGTGGCGTCGACGTCGAGACCGCCGCGTACCGCGAGGTAGGCGAGCTGGTTCTGCTCGGCGGCCAGCGGGAGCGCCAGTGCGAAGGCAAGTATCAGGCCGATCAGGCCGATGCCCCCGGCGCGGGCGCGGGCCACGCGCCCGACGGCGAGGATCGCGGGAACCCAGAGCAGTGTCGCGATCGGCCCCAGCCAGGTGTCGGCAGTGAAGGCGCCGGGGTCGGCGGCGATTGCCTCAACGAGCTCGCGGCCTTCGAGCCAGGCCGTGTCGGTGTGGGCGAGTAATCCGGCGATGGTCAGCGCAGGGGCGAGCACGGCGCACGCGGCCATCGCGTAGCGCGGGAGGGCCGCTGGTGGGCGCGACGGCGCATGGTCGAGGGTTCTGGTGCTCATGAGAGTCGCCTTTCTTCCGTGGTGGCCTGGATGGGTACGGCTACGCCCTTGGCGTAGACGGCGCGGACCCGGCACAGGGCGGAGAGGTCGGCCAGCGGATCACCGTCGACGGCGAGGAGATCGGCGTCGTAACCAGGCGCGAGCCTGCCCTTGCGGTGGGCCAGCCCAAGCACGCCCGCGGCGTGCGAAGTCACTGTCCGCAGTGCCTGGACTGAGGTCGGCCCCAACTCGGCGAGGTCGATGAGGGCCCGAGGGAGCACGTCATGGGGCTTGATGGGCGCGATGCCGGCGTCGGTGCCGATCACGACCGGTGCTCCCGCGTCGATCAGCCTGCGGAGGTTCTCCCGCAGCATCGGCAGGGCGGCCCGCAGCGCGGGCGGCGGCTCCACGCCGGGGTGCGCGACGAAGCCGAGCGTGGCGCCTACGTCGATCCTGCGATCGGCGATCGCGGCCACTAGCCCCCTCGGGGCGGGCACGACACCCGTCGCGGTCTGGAAGCTGACATGCTCGAGGCCGTCGACACCCGCGGCGACGGCGTCGGCGATGGCGCCCGTGCTGTGCGCGTGGGCGGTGACCGGCAGGCTGAACCGGTGGGCCTCGTCCACGATTGCCCGCAGTTCATCGGTGGCGAACTGGGCCTCGTGCGGATGACTGCCCGGGGTGAGATGGCCCCCGCTGGCCATGACTTTGATGACGTCGACACCGCGCTCGGCGTGCGCGCGCACCGCTCGGCGGACACCGTCGACACCCGCCGCCTCCCCACCCAGGAAGTGACAGTGGCCGCCGGGGCTGGTGATCGGCGGCCCTGCGGCGACGATGGTGGGCAGCGGGCCGCCGTGGTCGCTCTCACGCAATGTCAGGGACAAGTAGTCGAGGTCGCCGAGGTCGCGCACCGTGGTGACGCCCGCGGACAGTGCGATCCGCGCGGCACGTGCCATCGCGGCCAGAGCCGCTGCCCGGTCCCGACGGGCGAGGCCGCCCACGACGTCGTGGCCCGCGTCGAAGCACAGGTGCACATGGGTGTCGATCAACCCGGGCACGAGGGTCGCTCCGTCGAGGTGGACGATGTCCGCGTGTTCCATCGCCGGAAAGCAGCCGGCGTGGTCGACGGCCACGATCGTGGTGCCGTCGAGGACCACGACGGGGTCCTCGACGAGAGCTGAACCCACGCCGTCGAAAAGGCGGCTCGGCCGGAGGACGGTGAGCCTGCCGCGTTCGGTGCTGGATCTGGTAACGGTCATGCCGGGGATCGTCAGTCGCCAGGGGCCCCCGGCGCGTCCGGGGAAGTACTCACGACGGGTACTCAGCCCGCCCACCCGGCCGGAACGCCGGGGCCCGGTGAGTACCGGTGCTGAGTAGTTCGCCGGATGGCCGCCTCGGCCGGGCGGGCCACGCTGAGGCGGTGCCGCTGGCCCGCGATGCGAGGAGACCGTGATGACCGCCCGTCGATCCTGGCCCGACGCCTACACCGCCGCCTACCTGTCCTGCCTCTGGGTGGGCTTCTGGCCACCCGCCATGTGGCTCCTGCGCCGGCAACGAGGTCACACAGAGCCGATTCCGGAATACAGTGAGCGGACACGGCGTCCACCCGGCGCCGGCCGTCCCCGAGGGGGCACACCACGCAGCACGACCCCACCACCCTGGTAGGGCGCGAGCACGAGTGCGACCTGCTCCGCGTCCGGCTGGAAGCCGCGCACGCGGGACATGGGCAGGTCGTCCTCGTCGCGGGCGAGCCGGGGATCGGCAAAACTCGCCTCGCCGGGGAGGCGGCGCGGATGGCGGCGAGGCTGGGCATGCCCACGGCGTGGGGCCGGGCTGTCGACGACGAGGGCAGCCCGCCGTTCTGGCCCTTCCGGCTGGTGGTCCGCGCGCTCGCGGCGGATTCCGGTGATCCGTGGCCGGAGCTGACCAGTACGGGCTCTGCTCTCGACCCCGCGTCCGCGGAGGTGCGGGCCCAGCAACGCTTCCGCGTGTTCGAAGCGGTCACGGCGCACCTCACCGCGGCCGCCGAGAACACCGGACTGCTCGTCGTGCTCGACGACCTCCAGTGGGCCGACGCGTCGTCGCTACGCCTGCTGGTGCACCTTGTCCGGGCGGTCGGCACCACCCGGCTGGCACTCGTCGCCACCTACCGCGACACCGAGATCGGGCACCGGGAGGCGGTCAAGCAGGCGCTGGGCGAGCTGGCCAGGGAGTACACGGTCAGCCGCCTGCGGCTGGTCGGCCTGACCGAGGAGCAGGTTGCCGCACAGCTGGCCGCCACCACCGGTGCGCCAGTGTCCGCCGAGGTCGTGGCCGCGGTGAGCCGACGCAGCCAGGGCAACCCGTTCTTCGTCGGCGAGCTCGCGGACGCCCTGGTCCAGGACACGGACGGAGCCGACCCCGCGCGGGCACTGCCCGACGGTGTCCGGGATGCGGTGCGTGTCAGGCTGTCCACTCTCGGAGAGTGCGCGCGCACCGTGGTGGGCACGGCCGCGGTGCTCGGCTCGGCAGTGGACGTGGCGGGCCTCGCGCATGTCACCGGCCGGGACCGGGAGGACGTGCTCGGCGCGCTGGACGACGCGGCCGCCGCCGGCGTACTACGCCCCGACAGGTGGGAGTTCACCCACGACCTGGTCCGCGAGGCGGCACGGTCGGAAGTGCCCCGCTCGATCCGGCTCGACGTGCACCGCAAGATGGCCGAGTACCTGCAGCAAAGGCCGGGCGCGGAGTCGCGGCCCGCCGCGCTGGCCCACCACTGGCTGGAGTCGCTTCCGCTCGGCGACGCCGAACAGGCGGCGCTGTGGGCGGCACGCGCGGCGCACGCGGCGATGGAACAATGCGCGTGGGATGAGGCGGCCGGCCTGTTCGGGCGGGCGGCGGAGACCACCTCGGACCCGGAAGACCGGTGCGAGTTGCACATAGCCCGGGCGACGGCACTGCTGCGCGCGTACCGCATGAGCGCCGCCCGCGACACGGTGCTCGAAGCCGCCCGGCTGGCGCGGGAGCTTGTCGACGGCCCGCTGCTGGCGCGGGCGGCACTGGTTCTCGAGGGCACCAACGACCTCACCTGGGTGACCGAGGAGCGCGCACTCTGCGAAGAGGCACTGGCCCTGCTGCCGGAGGAGGATTCGGACCTGCGAGCCCGGCTGCTGGCGCAGCTGTCGGTGGACGTCCTGATGTCGGCGTATCAGAGTCCGCAAGACCGGCGAGCTTCCGGCGAGTTGTCCCAGGCCGCCATGGCCATGGCCGAACGTCTCGGCGACCGGCACGCGCTGCACAGCGCCCTCAACGCCCGCCAACTCGCGCGCGGCGGCCCGGACGGCGTCCGGGAACGACTGGCTCTCGGCGACCGGCTGGTGGCGCGCGGGCTCACCGACCATGACAGCACCGCGCAACTTTGGGGCAGGCTCTGGCGGATCGACGCCATGATGCAACTCGGGGACCTCGACGGCGCCGAGGCGGAACTCGGGCCGCTGGGTGCAGTAGTGCAGCGGCTGCGACTCCCGCTCGGGACATGGCACGAGTCTCGTTGCCGGGGCGCGATCGCGTTCGCCCGTGGCCGGTTCGACGCGGCACGGTTCCACGGCGAGCAAGCACTGACGCTGGCCAAGCGCGGCGACCACCCCGGCGCGCTGCTGCCCTCGCAGGGGTACCTGGCGATACTGGGCGTCCTGACCGGGTTCGCCGACGAGACGGACAGCCATCCCCTCGACGGCTGGGAGCACATCCCGACCCTGCACGGAATGACCGCGGTGGTCCACTGGTACGCGGGACGCGAAGAGGAAGCCCGGCGAGAATATGCCGTGGCCACTCCACTCGACGTGCTTCCCGAATTCCTACTGCTGCCCGCGGTCACCGGGACGATCGAGCTCGCCGAGGCGTTCGGCGACCGGAAGATGCTCGACACCGCGTACCGCTCGCTCGCGCCCTGGGCCGACCTGTTCTGCTGCGGCGGCGCGGGCGTCATCGCCACGGCGGGTTCCGCGCACGGCCCACTCGGCGTCGCGGCAGCGGCGTTGGGCCGCACCGACGAGGCGGTGCGGCATCTGCGACTCGCCATCGAGAGCAACGAACGCGCCGGCTCACCACCGTTCGCGGCCATAGCTCGGTACGACCTCGCCCGCACCCTCGCCCGAAGGCGCCGTCCCGGCGACCGCGACGAAGCGAGCGCGCTCGCCACCCAGGCCGCGGCCACCGCGCGCACACTCGGCATGGCTCCGCTGCTGAACCGTGCCCAGGAGCTGACCCGCGCCCTGACCGGCCACACGCCAGGTCCACTCACCCGCAGGGAACGCGAGATCGCCGCCCTCGTGTCCCAAGGCCTGACGAATCGGCAGATCGCCGCCGCCACACACATCTCCGAGCGCACCGCCGAGAACCACGTGCAACACATCCTCACCAAGCTCGGCTTCACCACCCGCGCCCAGATCGCCGCATGGGCCGCACGACACAGGTGACCGGGGCCGGGCAGCCGGTACTCGACTCGACCGAACGATGCGCGCGTGGTGGCCGAAGAACGAATCGATCGATCCCAGGCCGGCACCGATGTCGTTCACGCACATCCCACCGGGTCCGGCTGAGCGATCGGCCCAGCAGTACATGGTTCGGATGCGCGACGGCGTGCGGCTGGCGACCGACGTGTACCTGCCGGACGCCGACGGCCCCGTACCGGTCGTGCTGACGCGCCTGCCCTATGGCAAGAACGGCGGGATCATCCGCGTCGACGTCTTCGCTGAGGCGCTCCTCGAGCGAGGGTACGCACTGGCCGCGCAGGATCGCCGCGGCAAGTTCCGCTCCGAAGGCGATACTGTCCCGTGGGTCAACGAAGCCCTCGACGGTTACGACACGATCGAGTGGATCGTGAACCAGCCGTGGGCGAACGGTCGTGTCGGAACGACCGGACTGTCCTATGTGGGCTACACACAATGGGCTGCGCTGTCCTCGCACCGTTTCCGCACTTTAATCGAGTCCCGACCCGGATCCGCCTGATTCTTCTCGTGTCCGAGGTACTTGGTCATTTCCTCGTTCAGCGCCGTTTCCAGCACGTTCTCGGCTTGCGCGGACTCACAGCGTCCGACGTCATCACTCACAGTGCCCATCCCGCCGGACCTCGGCCCGGCGTGTCGGCCAGAGACACCGAAGTTGGAACAGTCCCGGAGGAGCCGCGAGGGTGATTCCGCGTGCTGGCTGGGTGCACCGCTGTCTGCGATCCAGGTGATGGTCGATTCCCGCAGTGCCGATGACGCCCGCGCCGGTTCGGGCATCATGTAGCCCATGAAGTATGTGTTCCTGATCTGTGACGACGAGACGACATCGCCGTCCATGGAGGAGATAAGGGCGGACCCGGCGTTCCAGGCGTACGACGCGGAGGTGGACCGGCGGGGAGGCAGCCTCGGCGGCGCGCGGCTGCGGCCGGTGGCGGCCGCGACGACAGTCCGCGTGCGGGACGGCGAGACGATGGTGTCCGACGGCCCGTTCGCGGAGACGAAGGACTTCGTCGGCGGTATCGACATTGTCGAGTGTGCCGATCTCGACGACGCGCTCGCGCTCGCGGCGCTGCACCCCTACGCGAGCCGGGGTTGTATCGAGGTCCGCCCCGTATGGGAGTGACCGCACCGGAGACGGTTCGTGCCGCGGTCGACGCGGCGTACCGGGACGAGTGGGGCCAGGTGGTCGCCACGCTGATCGGGCTGACCGGGAACTGGGACCTGGCTGAGGACTGCGCGCAGGAGGCGTTCGCCGCCGCGTTGGCGACGTGGACGCGCGACGGCGTTCCGTCCCGTCCGGGTGCGTGGCTCACGACCGCGGCCCGTCACCGGGCGATCGACCAGCTGCGGCGGGACACGAAGGGCGCGGCGAAGGTGCGGGAGCTCGCTGTGCTGGAGCGGGTGCCGATCGAGCCCGCGTCTGAGGAGATTCCGGACGAGCGGCTGCGGCTCATCTTCACGTGCTGTCATCCCGCGCTGCCGTTCCAGGCCCGCGTCGCCCTCACGTTGCGCACGCTGGCGGGATTGAGCACGGGTGAGATCGCCAAGGCGTTCCTGACCGCCGAGCCGACGATGGCGCAACGCCTGGTGCGCGCCAAGCGCAAGATCGTCGAGGCAGGGATCCCGTATCGGGTCCCACCCGCGGAGCTCCTGCCACAGCGGCTGACCGCTGTCCTCGCGGTGCTGTACCTGATCTTCAACGAGGGCTACGACGAGCAGGACGGGCGAAGGGCGCTGGCCGCCGAGGGGATTCACCTCGCACGGACGCTCGTCCGGCTGATGCCCGGCGAGCCCGAGGTGCGCGGCCTGCTGGCGTTGATGTTGCTGCTGGAGGCCCGTCGCGCGAGTCGCACCGTGGACGGCGTCCTGGTCACGCTGGAAAACCAGGATCGGTCCCTGTGGGATCACGCGCTGATCGCCGAAGGTGTCGCGACACTCGACGAAGCGCTGGCCATGCGGAGCTTCGGGCCGTACCAGGTGCAGGCTGCGATAGCCGCCTGTCACAGCACCGCTCCGGACGCGGACGCTACCGACTGGCCCCAGATCGCCGCACTCTACGCCGAGCTCGCGCGGCTGGCGCCGTCTCCCGTCGTGGACCTCAATCGCGCCGTGGCGGTAGCGATGGCCGAGGGCATCTCCGCGGGGCTCGCGCTCGTCGACAAGCTCGCCGAGTCCGGCCGACTCGACGGCTACTATCTCCTGCCCGCCACCCGGGCCGACCTCCTCCGCAGGGAAGGCCGCCTCACCGAGGCAGCCACGGCCTACGAGGAAGCGCTGGAACTGGCGCCGACCGACGCCGAGCGTCGTTACCTGAAGGCACGTCTTCATAGCCTCTGACCAGCGTCTTCACGTCTGTCCTAGATTTTTCTCAAGTTCTTCAGCGCCGATGTCGATCCTGGGCGTTCTCCTTCGTCGGTGGGCAAAGCCGCCAAACGGAGAGAAGTGAGAACCCATGTCGAACACCGAGTACCTGACCGCCACCATGACCGTCGACCGGACGCCGGAGGAGGTCTTCGAGGCCGTCACCAACGTGCGTGGGTGGTGGAGCGAGAACCTCATCGGCCATTCGGCCGCGCTGCACGATGAGTTCGTATTCACCGACGACTGCGAATACGCCGGTGAGACCGCCCGAGCCAAGAAGGGCATCCGTTTCGCCCGGTTTCAGCTCACCGAGGTCGTGCCAGGCAGGCGGATGGTCTGGCACTGCGTGGACTCCCTGCTGACCTTCGTCGACGACCCCGACGAGTGGACTGGCACCACCGTCGTCTTCGACATCGGTGTCACGGATCAGGGCACGACGGTGCGTTTCACACATGAGGGTCTCACCTCGGCCGAATCCGCTTGTTTCGAAGCGTGCTCGGCCGGCTGGACCTTCTATATCACCAAGAGCCTGCCGCAGCTGATCACCACCGGCGTCGGCCAGCCCATGCCGAGCTACCACCGCTGATCCGGCGCGGGTCGAAGGGAAGTCCAGCCATGAATCTCGTGAACACCGTCGCGCGCCGGAAGGCGACGGATACTCGCCAAGGGCTCGTGCTCGGCCTGGCATGCGCGGCCCAGGCAATGGTGGGCCTCGACATCGCCATCGTGAACGTGGCCCTGCCCTCGATCCAGCGAGACCTCGGCGTCAGCCAAGGCACCGTGCAGTGGGTGGTCGTTGCCTACGGCCTGGTCATCGGCGGATTCCTCCTCGTCGGCGGCCGGATGACCGACCTGCTGGGACGACGCCGCATCTTTCTCGCCGGCCTCAGCCTGTTCACCACTGCGTCGCTCGTGGCGGGCCTGGCGCAGCACGGCGGCGTGCTGATCACCGCGCGCGGCCTTCAGGGGCTGGGCGGGGCACTCATCGCGCCGGCCGCGCTCTCGCTGGTGGCTGCCACGTTCCAGGAGGGGCGGGAACGCAACCGGGCCTTCGGCATCTTCGCAGCCGTCGGCGGAGCGGCCGGAACGGTGGGCGTCGTCGCGAGCGGTCTCATCGCCGCCGGCCCTGGCTGGCGGTGGGCGTTCTTCATCAACGTTCCTGTCGGCCTCGTGCTCGTCGCGCTCGCCATCACCTGCCTCAATGCCGATGTTGCCCGTGGCCGGTCCGGGCGGCTCGACGTCGCGGGGGCGAGCGCGGCGACCGGTGGACTGCTGACATCCGTCTACGCGCTCCACCACGCCGCCACCCACGGATGGGCCTCCGTCTCCACATTGGCATGGTTTCTCGCGGCAGGTGCGCTGATGGCCGCGTTCGTGTTGATCGAGAGGCGTTCACCCGCCCCGTTGGTGCCGGGCAGAACACTGAGGAACCGCACACTCGTCGCGGCGAACCTCACCGCGTTGCTCGCCTTCGGTGCGTTCTTCTCGTTCATCTTCCTCGGGTCGCTCTTGATGCAGCAGGGACTCGGTTACTCGCCAATGGAAACAGGTCTCGCATGGCTGGCCACGACAATGACCGAATTCGGAACCGCATCCGCCGCGGGCCGCCTCACCGCCGTCATGAGCGTCCGCCGCATGCTGGTAACCGGTCTGACACTGTTGGCCATCGCGATGGCGTGGCTCACTCAGGTCTCCGCCGACGGCGACTACCTCATTGGCCTGCTTCCGGCGTTCCTGCTCGCCGGAATCGGCTTCGGGCTCTGTGTCCCCTCGCTGCAGATCGGCGCGTTGTCCGGCGTCACCGAGGCGGAGTCGGGAGTCGCCTCGGGCCTGATCGAAACGACGCGTGAGATCGGTGCCGCGGCAGGCGTGGCCGTCGTCGCGACAGTCCTCGTCGCGGGAACGGGCCTCGACGGCTTCCACACCGCCTTCGCCGCCATCGGTGTTCTCGCTGGTCTAGGAGTAGTCACAGCGATGATCGGCTTCAGGAGAAGTAGTGACTTGTAACCAAGCCTCTGAGTTTTCGATCGACACCGGGCGCATGGTCACCGCACCCGCCGATGAGCGAACGGAACTGTTCCACGCGACGACTTCCCGCGACGACGGCGAGGGCGGCGATCAAATCCGCCGCCGTTGTCACGCTGGCCGACATCCTCGAGGAGCGTCGAATCGGATCAAGGACAGCTGCCCAACAAGGACGAAGAAGCCCTCTTCCAGATCGCGAACCGCTTGGGAATCCGGCATCAGAACGCGTCACAGCAGGCGGATCACGACCTGGTCTCCCTCGACTGGGTGTTCTGGTGGTACCTGGCCACCATCGACCTGACCGACCGCATCCTCGCCCACGCACCGCGGTCGACCGCAGGATCGCCCGCCGAGGGCCAGCACGATGACGACGACGGCGACGAGCGCGCACGCCGCGGTCACGCCGAACGCCGCCCACTGCCCTCCACGCCGTGGCGCGAGGCCACCCACCGCCGCGATCCCGAGCAGCACGAGCACCCAGGCCGGGGCCACCGCGGCGATCCGTCGCCGGCGCACGACCGCCTGCCTGCTGGCCGACCTGGCCGGCCACAGCGCGAGCAGCCCGCCCAGCAGCACGGTGCTGGCTCAGCACGGGCATCAGGAAGAACACCCACGGATACCAGACCCGGGGCGTCCTCATCGGACGGTCGGTCGACACTCCAGCGCCGCAGCAGCCGCCGCCCCTGCCGCTCACCGGGCCACAGCAGCAACAAGGATCGCGTGGCCGGACAAGTCCAGAACCCGGGCCACGGCCAGCGTGTTGTCCCAGGCCACCGGGCCGCCTCCCCTTGTACCAAATGCACGGTACAAGGGGAGGCGAGCACGTGGGTCAGCCGCGCGACTCCGCCGTCCAGCGGGCCGTCGCCGGGTGCGGCAGGCGCAGGGCGTCGAGTGCCCTGCCGACGGTCTGGGTGATCATCTCCTCGAGCGAGCCGGGCCGCGTGTAGAACGCGGGCACGGGCGGCATGATCGTGGCGCCGACGTCGCACGCCTGGGCCAGCAGCCGGAGGTGTCCAGCATGCAGCGGCGTCTCGCGCACCATCAGCACCAGCGGCCGCCGCTCCTTCAGCGTCACGTCGGCCGCGCGCACCAGCAGGGTGTCGTCGTAGCTGTTGGCGATTCCGGACAGCGACTTGATGCTGCAGGGCGCCACGAGCATGCCGTCGGTGGGGAACGATCCGCTGGAGATGGCGGCGCCGAGGTCGTGCTCGGAATAGACCTGGTCGGCGAGCGCCTTTACGTCGGCGACGCTCAAGTCGGTCTCCTGGGCAAGCGTCGCGCGGGCCGCCTTCGTGAACACGAGGTGCGTCTCGACGCCGAGCTGGGACAACAGCTCCAGGGCGCGGACGCCGTAGAGCACGCCCGAGGCGCCGCTGATGCCCACGACGATCCTGGGCGGGAACCGCTCCTCTTCCATGTGCCTACCTCCCTGCTCCGAAGTGGACGTGCTTGAGCTCGGTGAACTGTTCGATGCCCTCGACACCGCGGGTTCGGCCGAGGCCGGAGGCGCCGTGGCCTCCGCTGGGCATCTCCGCGTACGAGCGGTTGTAGCCGTTCACCCAGACCGTGCCCGCGCGCAGCCGGCGCGACACCCGCCACGCCCGGTGCAGGTCACTCGTCCACAGCGCCGCCGCGAGCCCGTAGGGCGTCGCGTTCGCGAGCCGGACGGCGTCCTCCTCGTCGTCGAACGGCTCGATACTGAGCAGCGGGCCGAACAGGTCGTGCTGCACCAGCGGCGAGTCCAGCGCGGCGCCGGTGACCGCCGCCGGGGTGACGAAGTGCCCCGGCAGACCGTCGGCGTCGGCGCGCTCGCCACCGGTGAGCAGCCTCGCCCCGGTGCGCGCCAGGTCGACGTACCCGGTGAACCGCTCCAGCGCGGGTGCGGAGATGAGCGGGCCGAGGTCGGTGTTCTCGTCGCGCGGGTCACCGGCACGCAGCGACCGCAGCACGTCGACCACGCGGTCGCGAACCCGGTCGAACGCGCCGCGCTGCACGAGCAGCCGCGTGCAGGCCATGCACATCTGTCCGGTGGTGATCACCGACGCCATCGCCGCCGTCTCGGCCGCGGCGTCCACGTCGGCGTCGGCGAACACCGTCATCGCCGCCTTGCCGCCGAGTTCCAGCAGGGTACGGGTCATGTCGGGCGCGGCCGAGGAGCGGATCGCCGCGCCCACCTCGGTCGAGCCGGTGAACGCGACGGCCCGGACGAGCGGATGCGTCACGAGCGCCTCGCCGACGAGCCCGTCCCCGGCGACGACCCGCACCACGTCCTCGCCGATACCCGCCTCGTGCGCGAGCCCGACGGCCCGCTGGGTGACCAGCGTGGTCTGCGGAGCGGGTTTCACCAGCGTGGTCACGCCGGCCGCGAGCGCGGGCGCCAGGTCCCGCAGGAGCAGCAGCAGCGGCCAGTTCCACGGCACGATCAGGGCGGTGACCCCCACCGGCTCCCGCACCAGGTGTGCTTGCGAGCCGTCCGGAAGGGTCCCGGCCCTGCCGTTGACCAGCCGGGTGAGCCCGGCGTTGTAGCGCAGAGAGTCAACGGCGCCCGCGACCTCGATGCGTGCCTCGCGGACCGGTTTGCCACTTTCGGCGACGAGCGCGGAGACCAGTTCGTCGGCGTGCTCGGCGAGCAGGTCCGCCCAGCGCCAGAGCGCGACCTGCCGCAGCTTCGCGTCCACCGGCCAGCTGCCCCGCATCGCCTGGTCGGCCGTGTGCACGGCCTGGTCGAGCTCCCCCGGCGTGACCGCGGTGACCTCACCCAGCACACGCAGGGTCGCCGGGTCGGCCGGGGTCGCGTCCTGCGGGATCTTCCACTCTGTGCCCATCACACGAACACCCCGCCGCCATCCACGACCACGGTCTGCCCGGACACGAACGCGCTGGCGTCGCTCACGAGCCACAGCACCGCGCCCACCAGATCGTCGGGCCGCATCGCCCTCGGCAGCGAGCGGCTCGCGGCGGCGTTCGCGACGTAGCCGTCGTCGTTGATCGTGCGGGTCGCCTCGTCGTCGACAAGGCCCGGCGAGACGGCGTTGACGCCGATGCCGTCGCGGCCGAGCTCCCTGGCCGCGGCCCTCGTGAGCCCCTCCACCGCGGCCTTCGAGGCGACGTAGTGCGCGAACCCGGCGGCACCGGTGCGTGTGACCACGGAGGCGACGTTGACGATGCGACCGCCGCCCCGTGCCCGCAGGGCCGGCAGTGCCGCCCGGATCACCTGCCACGTGCCGCGCACGTTGACGCGCAGCACCGTGTCCCAGTCCTGCGCGGTGAGCTCCTCCAGCGGGCGCTTGTGGCCGAGCGCCTTGTAGACCGCGGCGTTGTTCACCACAGCGTCCAGGCCGCCGAAACGGTCGACGGCCAGCCGCACCGCTCTGTCCACATCGGAGTCATCGGTGATGTCGCAGCGGGTGAATACCGCGCTGCCGGGCCCGTCGGCGTCCGCCTTCTCCGCCTGCTCCGCGCCGTCGGCGAGGTCGGCGGCGACCACGTCGGCCCCGGCCGCCGTGAGCGCTCGCAGGTAGGTGGCGCCGATATCTCCCGTGCAGCCGGTGAGCAACACGACCTTGCCACGCAGGTCCGGTGCGGTCATCGGGCTTCCTCTCTGTCCAGAACGGACGCCTTGGGGACTTCTTCGTTCTCCATGGAGCCCTTGGTCTCCGGGCTGATCACGTTCGCCACGAGGAACACGGCGACCATGACGACGAGGAACACCATGAGCCTGCTGGGCACGTCGGACAGCCCGGGGCTGGCCAGGTTGACGAACGTGGGCATGAGTCCGCCGACCATGAAGCCGAGGTTCCAGCAGACCGCCGTGCCGCGAGAGCGCAAGGACGTCGGATAACGCTCGTTCAGGAACACCATCACGGGCGAGTAGGCGGCGTTGGCCAGGAACGCCAGCAGGATCGAGTACCACAGGATCGCGGTGGTGTCGCCGGGATCGCTGCTCGTGATCAGCCACACCAGCAGCGGCAGCGCCACCAGGTTCACGCCGCCGAAGAGCAGCATCGTGCGGCGCCTGCCGAGGTGCTCGGACAGTTCACCGGCGATGATCGTCGCGACCACCACGCCGAGGCTGGAGACGAGCAGGATCACGCCCTGCACCGTGCCCCTGACGCCGGTGACCTCACCGAGCAACGTCGGCAGGTAGCCGGAGGTCAGGTAGTACTGGGACCCGGCTCCGGCGACGAGCACGATGTTGAGCGCGAACATCCTGCCCCGGCCACCGCGCACCAGGTCGCTGATGCGCACCTTCGCGGGCGGGCCCGCCCGCTGGGCGGCCTTCCACAGCGGAGACTCCTCGACGCCCCGCACCACCAGGTAGCTCAGCATCGCCGCGACGAGCCCGGCGAAGAACATCACACGCCAGCCCCACACGTCGAACTCGTCGCCGGGGAACAGGTGGTTGACGAGGATGAACAGCCCGCTGGCCAGCGCGGCACCCAGCCCGGCACCGCCACCGCCGACGAGCCCGGACATCAGCCCGCGCCAGCGCGGCGGCACGCTCTCCGTGCCCAGCGTGTGCGTGGCCGCGACGACCCCGCCGACGAACACACCCTGCACCAGGCGCAGCGCCAGGAACAGCAGCGGCGCGGCGAGCCCGGCGGCGGCGTAGGTCGGCACGGCGCCCATCGCCGCGGTCGACAGCCCGACGCCGGCGAGCACGATCACCATCGTCTTCTTGCGCCCGCTGCGGTCGGCGACAGCGCCGAAGATCGCCGCACCCGCGGGGCGCAGCAGCACGCTCACCGCGAACGAGGCGTACACGGCGGCGAGGCTGAGTGTCGGGCTGTGCGCGGGGAAGATCAGCTCGCCGACCGTTCCCGCGATGTAGAGCAGGATGAACAGGTCGAACAGATCGAACGCCCAGCCCGCAACCGACGTGAAGGCTGCGTACAGGGTGGCACGGCGGGAGAGCCCGCCCGTGGCGGGAGCCGACATGATCCACCTCCTTGTGAGAATCGCGCCTGGTAGGCATTACAGTGCGCCGCACGACGCGCGGCGATGGGCAGTTGCCTACCGCGGCGGTAGGCAACTGCTATGGCTATGGCTTCTGAGCTGGGCCGCGGCTAGACGCTCAGGTCGAGACCGTCCACTGTGGCGTCACTACCGCCGGTGTCGGCGCCGAACCGCCTGACCTCGGTGAGCAGCAGGTCGAGCAGCGCCAGCGCGGCGGGGGCGAGCTGGCCGCCCGCGCGCCACACGACGCCGAGCTCGCGGGACTCCCGCGGATCATTCAGCCGGACCGTCGGCTCGTAGCCGGAGGCGACGAGCCGCGGCACGACCGAGACGCCGACGCCGTTGCGGACCATCCCGCACAGCACGGAAAGCTGTTCGGTCTCCACGGTCACCTTCGGGCTGAAGCCGTGCCTGTGGCACGTAGTCTCCATGATGCTGCGCAGGCCCGAACCCTGTTGCATGCCGACGAAGTCGTCGCCGGACAGCTCGGCGAGGTCGAGCTCGGCACGGTCGGCGAGCCGGTGCCCCGGCGGCAGCATCGCCACCATCGGTTCGCGGATCAGCACCCTGCCGGTGATGCCCGGCCGTTCCCACGGCGCCCGCACCACGGCGAGGTCCAGTTCGCCCACCTGCACCATGCGCTCGAACTCTGCGGAGACGTTGTGCTCGATCAGCCGCAGCTCGACGTCCGGGTAGGCGGCGCGATAGTCCGCGAGCACCTTCGGCAGGAGTGTCGCCCCGACGCTCGGCAGCGCCCCGATCGCGAGCCGGCCGCGCTGCAGGTCGCGCACCGCGACGGCTTCGTCCCGCGCGCGCTCCAGGTGGAACAGCGCGGGTCGGGCGTGTTCGAGGAACGCCTCACCCGCGGTGGTCAGCGTGACCTTTCGGCCCAGCCGTTCGAACAGCGCGACACCGAGTTCCTTCTCCAGCTTGCGGATCTGCACCGACAGCGACGGCTGCGCGAGGTAGAGCACCTCGGCGGCGCGGGTGAAGCTGCCCGCGTCGGCCACTGCCGCCACGTACCGGAGCTGGTGGAGTTCCATGGGACTAGCGAGGGCGCGGGTGGTCGTGAGTCTTGCCCATGCCACCCTCCTGATCGCCGACGGCCCGCCGAACCGGACCATATGTTTCGGACTGTGGAAACAGTATGTTCTGAGCTTTGCCACGTCAACGAGCGGCACCACTCCCCTTTCTCCGCGGGCGGCGGAGCCGGTCGAGCAGCGAGCCCAGCATCAGCCGCAACGCGCTTGGCGCGCGCACGGGACCGGACGGGGCCTCTCCGGAGGTCGCCGCCTCCGCGACGGCGGCCGCGAACTGCTCGAACATCCGCCTGCTGATGTCGCCGGCGAGCGCGCGGCCGAACTGCGCGATCCGGCCGGTGAGGTACACCTCGGCATCGGCGTGCAGCACCGTGCCCTCGCCGGAGGGCTCCGTGCGCAGCTCGATGCCGGCCTGCGTCTGCGCACCGCCGCTGTCCTGGCCCTGCGCCAGCACCCGCAGACGGCGAGCCGCCCGGTCGTGCTCCAGGATCTGGGCCACGCCCTTGAAGGCGAGCTTGACGGGTCCGACCGAGACCCTGGCCCTGCCCGCATACTGGTCGCCGCCGAGTTCGTCGGTCAGCTCCGCGCCGGGCAGGCAGCGCGCGAGCAGGCGGATGTCGTCGAAGACGTCCCACACCTGCTCGACGGCCACCGCGAGCTCGGTGGTGATCCGCACCGCGATCGTCGGCTCCCCGCCGGGCAGCACGATCTCGACGGGCTTCGGCGCGTCGTCCGGGGCCGCTTCGCTGTCCGGCCCTCCGCCGACGCGGCCGGTGGCGCGCCCGGCGAGCGCTCTGGCTCCGCAGTTGCCCGGCGTGGGCATCCCGTCGGGGAACCGCTCCTGCGTCTCCCGCACGGCGGTGACGATGTTGCGGTAACCGGTGCACCGGCAGATCACGCCGGAGAGCTCTTCGGGCAGTTCCTCGGCCCGAACACCCGGCTTCTCGGTGAGCAGGTCGTAGGAGCTCATGAGGAACCCGGGCGTGCAGAACCCGCACTGCAGCGCGTGGTTGCGGCCGAACGACTCCTGCAACGGATGCAGTGCGTCCGGCTTGCCCAGGCCCTCGACGGTCACGATGTCGGCGCCGTCGAGCTGCACGGCGAACAGCAGGCACGCGCGCGCCGCCTGCCCGTCGACGAGCACGGTGCACATGCCGCACACGCCGTGCTCGCAGCCGACGTGGGTGCCCGTGAGACCGAGGTGGTCGCGCAGCGCGTCCGACAGCGTCACCCTCGCGGGCAGCTCCAGCGTCGCCGGCGTGCCGTTGACGGTGAAGCTCACCTCAACCGGTTCGCCCGCTTCAGCCCGCACGGGCCGCAGCGGGCGCTCACTCGTGGTCATCGGCATCCCTTCCCCGTGCCCGCGTGTAGGCCTTGGTGAGTTCGCGGCTCGCCAGCACGCCGAACAGCCGGCGCCGGTAGTCCCGGGAGGCGTGCACGTCGCCCTCGGTGTCGACCATGTCCTGCACCGCGTCCGCGAGCCGGGACCGCAGGGCCGTCTCCAGGTCACCGGAATCGAGTGCCTCGGCCAGCTCCCGGCCCACCGAGCGCGTCACCGGCCGGTCGGAGATCCCGAAACCGGTCAGCACGGCACTCGGCTCGCGGCCCGCGGCGTTGACGTGCACGGCGACCCCGGCGAGCGCGAAGTCGCCGTGCCTGCGGGCGATCTCGGCGAATCCGTACCCGTCCCCCGGCCCCGCGAGCGGGAACCGGACGGACGTGAGCACGTCGCCTGGACCGAGGGCGGTCATCATCGCTCCGGCGAAGAAGTCCCGCGCCGCCACCTGCCGCTCGCCGTCCTGCCCGGTGAGCGTCAGCGACGCGTCGAGGCAGCAGGCCACGGCGGGCAGCTCCGCCGCAGGGTCGGCGTGCGCGAGGCTTCCGCACACGGTGCCCCTGCTGCGCAGCTCTCGGTGGCCGACCCACGGCAGCGCCATGCCCAGCAAGGGAACCTCGGCACTCACCGGGTCCCGCTCCACCGTGCGCTGCCGCACGGTGGCGCCGATCTCGGCGAAGCCGCCCGAGCGGTCGACGCGGCCCAGCTCGGCGATCCCGTTGATGTCGACGAGCACGTCCGGCCTGGCCAGGCGCATGGCGAGCACGGGAACCAGTGACTGCCCTCCCGAGATGACCTTGCCTCCCCCGTCGGAACGGGCCAGTTCGGCCAGCGCCTCGGCGAGGCTGGCCGGGCGGGCGTAGGCGAACGGCGCGGCCTTCACTCGCTGGTCACCGGCCCTGGAACTTCGGCGCGCGCTTCTCGGTGAACGCGGCGACGCCCTCGGCGAAGTCCTTGCTGGAGCGCAGCATCGAGTACGCCTTGCGCTCCAGCTCGATGCCGGAGTAGAGCGGGGCGTCGACGCCCTTGTCGAGCACCTCCTTGGCGGTACGCGCGGCCAGCGGCGAGAAGCCGAGCAGCACGCCGACGACGCGCTCCACCTCGGCGTCCAGCGCCGCCCGGTCGGGCACGACATTGGCCACGAGGCCCCAGTCTCCGGCCTGCCGCGCCTTGATCCTGCTCGCGGTCATGATGTGGTACTTGGCCCTGGAAAGGCCGATGAGCCGCGCGAGCCGCTGGGTTCCGCCGGAGCCGGGGATCATGCCGAGCCGCATCTCGGGCAGGGCGAACTCGCTGCGCTCGGTGCACACGCGGATGTCGGTGGACAGCGCGAGCTCCAGGCCGACGCCGAAGCAGTAGCCGTCGACGGCGGTGATCACCGGCTTGGGGCTGCGCGCCGGTGCGGTCACGTTGTGCCCGAGGTCGGTGAAGTCGATCGGGTCGACCTCCATGAAGCCGGGGATGTCACCGCCCGAGGAGAAGTGCTCGCCCTCGCCCCGGATCACCACGACCTGGACGTCGTCGTCGGCGTCGATCTCGGCGAAGCGGTCGGCCATCACCTGCCGCGTCTCCCAGGTGATGATGTTGAACTTGCCGTGGTCGAGCGTCAGGTAGGCGACACGGCCGTCGTGACCGCGCTCCAGCCGGATCTCGCCTCCGGTGAGTGCCATGCTCAGTTCTTCCTTTCCGTGGTGAGTGCGCCGCTTTCCAGCAGCTGGTGCACGACGTTGCCGTGCAGGGGCAGGCTCGTGATCTCCACGCCCTCGGGGCGCAGCGCGTCGGCGACCGCGTTGGCGATGGCGACGGGCAGGCTCATGCAGCTGCCCTCGCCGCATCCCTTGGCGCCGAGCCTGGTCAGCGGTGACGGCGTCTCCAGGTGGTCGCTGTCGAGCGCGTAGGTCGTCTCCGCCGAGGTGGGGCACAGGTAGTCCATGAACGTGGCGGTGGGCTGTCCCGCCTCGGAATAGCGCATCTCCTCGTACAGCGCGCCGCCGAGCGCGTGGGCCAGCGCGCCGTGCACCTGTCCCTCCAGCAGCACCGGGTTCAGGATCGTGCCCGCGTCGTGGACCGTGAACACCTGCTCCAGCCGCACCTCGCGGGTCTCGGCGTCGATGCGCACCACGGCGAGTTCGGCGACGAATCCGTAGCACAGGCTGGAGTTGATCTGGTCCGTCCGGCTCGGCGCCTTCGACTCGGGCGGCGTGAACGCGGCCTCCTCGTAGAGCCGCGCGGGCACGCCGGGCGGCAGCGAACCCGGGTCCCAGTGCACGACGCCCGCGGCGTGCCGGAACGGCACCGACCGCGCGGGGTCCGCGCGCAGCCGCGCCGCCCCCTCGGCGAGCTCGACGGCGGAGGCGTCGGCGCCGAGCAGGGTCGCGCCCGCGATCTTGATGGTCTCCGCGAGCCGTTCGCTCGCCTCCACGAGCGCGCTGGTGAGCAGCGGCGCGAAGCGCGACGAGTAGCTGCCCGAACTGATCGTCCACGGGGTGGTGGCGGTGTCCATCTCCACGACGGGCCGCACCTGCTCGCGCGGCAGGCCGAGTGCGTCCGCGACCACCTGCTGCGCCACCGTCGCGTGGCCCTGGCCCTGGGGGACGGTGCCGAGCAGCACCGACACCAACCCGTTCGGGTCGACGGAGATCCGCACGTGCTCGGTGGAGCCGGACTTGCCGCGGCCCTTCGCCCGCTGCTCGGCGGGCGTGGCGAGCCCGACGTAGCCGATGTTGGTGGCCGAGGGGTCGACGATCGTGGCGAGCCCGATGCCCAGGTACTCGCCCCGCTCGCGGGCCCTCGCCTGCTCCTGCCGCAACGCCTGGTAGTCGGCGTTCTTCAGCAGCATGTCCAGGGCCGCGTGGTAGTCGCCGGAATCGTAGATGCCTCCGGTCGGCGTCGCGTAGGGGAAGTCGGCGCCGCGGACGAAGTTGCGCCTGCGCAGCTCCCCCGGGTCGAGGTCACAGCGCAGCGCGATCTCGTCCATGAGCCGTTCGAGGCCGAAGTAGAGCTGCTGCCCGCCGAACCCCCGGTTGAGGCCTGTGGGCGTCTTGTTGGTGACCACCGCGCGGGACCGGATGGACACGGCGTCGATCCGGTACGCCCCCGTGATGTTGCCGAAGCAGCGGTAGAGCGTGCTCGGCTCGGGCGGGCGCAGGTAGCCGCCCACGTTGTCGACCAGGTCCGCGCGCAGGCCCCGCACGCGACCGTCGGCCGAGACGGCGGCCTCGAAGCGCATCCTGCGGTCGGAACCGGCCGAGCTGCCCAGCAGGTGCTCCACCCGGTCCTCGGTCCAGCGCACCGGCCTTCCCGCGTGCTTGCTGGCCAGCGCGAGCAGCGCGACGTAGGGGTAGATCCCGGCCTTGATGCCGAAGCTGCCGCCGTTGTCCGCGGGGATGCGCAGCCGGATCCGTGACGCGGGCAGGCCGAACGCCCCGGCCAGCACGGCGACCATCGAGAACGGTCCGTGAAAGTTGGCCCACGCCTCGATCGCGGGCCCGTCGGCCTCGTCCTGCCACTCGGCCACCACCGAATAGCACTCCATCGGCGTCGACGAGTAGCGCGGAAAGTCGTACTCGCCGACGACGACGCGGTCGGCGCCGGCGAAGACCTCGTCCACGTCGCCGAAGGTGAACGTGCGGTCGGTGGCGACGTTGCTGTCGGCGGTGTCGTGCAGCAGCGGCGCGTCCGGCTCGAGCGCGTCGTCGATCTCCACGACGGGCGGCAGCGGCTCGTAGTCGACGTCCACCAGTTCCGCGGCGTCCTCGGCGGCATAGCGGTCCGCCGCGACGACGATCGCCACCGGCTCGCCGACGAACCGCGCCTTGTCCACCGCCGTCGGGTAGTACGGCATCGGGGTCTTCACCGCCAGCGGGAAGGGCTTGAGCTCGGCGGCCACCTCCTCGGGCCCGACCACGGCAGCGACACCGGGATGCCTGCGCGCGCGGGAGAGGTCCACGCCGCGGATCCGCGCGTGCGGGTGCGGGCTGCGCACGATCGCGGCCGTGAGCGTGCCCGCGAAGGGGTCGAGGTCGTCGAGGAACCGGCCGCGGCCGGTGAGCAGCGCCGGGTCCTCGATCCTGGCGGTGGTGCGCGTCATGTCCGCTCCTGCAGGTCATGTTCGGCGAGCACCTCGTAGTGCCCCGCTCCAAGCTCGCGGCGCAGGATCTTGCCCACGGCCGACTTCGGGATCTCGGTGACGGCGACGACGCGTTTGGGCCGTTTCAGGGAGGGAAGGCCCGCGCCGTCCCGCGCGAACTCCGACAGCGCCTCGACGGCGCTCGAGGGCTCGGTTCCCGGCTCGGGCACGAAGAACGCGGTGACGGCCTGGCCCCAGCGGTCGTCGGCCGTGCCCGCGACGACCACCTCGCGCACGACGGGGCAGCGCACGAGCGCGTCCTCGATCTCGTCGGGGTAGATGTTCTCGCCGCCGGAGTTGATCATGTCGTCGACGCGGCCGGCGACCCACAGGTCGCCGTCCTCGTCGGCCACGGCGAGGTCGCCGGGGAAGTACCAGCCGTCCCGGATCGACCTGGCGTCGGCGTCGGGGCGGTTCCAGTACCCGGCGAACGCCTCGGGACCCGACATCGACACGGCGAGCTGCCCTTGCTCTCCCGGCGCGACCAGGTCCCCAGGGCTCGCACCGGGCTCGGGTGCGACGAGCCGGACGCGGGAGAACACCCCGGCCCTGCCCGCGCTACCGGGCTTGGCGCGGACGTCGGGACCGATCGTGAATGTGTAGATCTCGGTGCTGCCGAAGTGGTTGACGAACCGCGACGGCCGCAGGGTCTCCGTCAGCCGCTCGGCCAGCGCTGTGGTCATGGCGGCGCCGGCGTAGGCGAGCTTGTCCACCGACGTGGCCTCGCCGAGCCTGCCGGTGTGCAGCAGCGACCAGTAGATCGTGGGCACCAGGTAGAGGCAGCTCACGCGCTCGCGGGTGATCAGCTCCAGCGCCTCGTCCGCGTCGAACCGCGCCTGTGGCACCCACGTGCCCGCCGAGAGCACCGTCGCGAGCAGCGTGCGCATGCCCATGGTGTGGAACAGCGGCATGACACCGAGTGTGGTGTCGAAGTAGGACTGTCCACTCTGGATGAGGTGGGCCAGCGCGGCGTAGTGCTCGGCGGAGTGGCTGCGGGGGACGCCCTTGGGCCTGCCGGTGGTTCCCGAGGTGTAGAGCATGACGCTGGTCGCGGCCGGATCGGCCGCGATCGGCGGCGTGCCCGCGCCGCCGCGTTCAGCGAGCTGCTCGATCGTTCCCGCACCCGGACCCGAGCGGAGGCGCGGCACCCCGGGCACGGCGTCCAGCGCGGCCGTCACCAGCCGCTCGTTGGCCTCGTCGTGGATCACCAGCACAGGAGCGGCGTCGGCGACGCAGTAGGCGAGTTCCTCGGGGCCGAACCGGAACGACAGCGGCACCGACACGGCGCCGAGCTTCTGCGCGGCCAGGTGCAGGCTGGCCAGCGCAAGCCCGCCGGACAGCACGAGCACCACCCGGTCGCCGGGACTCACACCCTGCTCGGCCAGCGCGCGGGCGAGCCGGTCAGTGCGGTCGTCCCATTCCGCGTAGCTGAGGGGCTCGGGGCCACCGACGGCGCGGCGATCCGGATATCGCTCGGCGGTCCAGCGCAGCGCTGTGCCCAGATCCATGACTGCTCTCCGTTGCAACAGTTCGGGGACGGGAAGGGGAACCAGTCGACGATCATCTGATTGAAATCGTCCGTTTCAGACTGTCCAGAACGTACGATAGCCTTCGGGGCATGTCAAGCGTCCGGCTGTCCACGACGTCCTACGTGGTCCTCGGCATGATCGCCCTGCGCGGTCCGTCGACGCCCTACGACCTCAAACGCGCAATCGGCCGCTCCGTCGGATACTTCTGGAGCTTCCCGCACGCGCAGCTGTACTCGGAGCCGAAGCGGCTCGAGCACGCCGGCCTGCTGGAGCTCGAGGAAGAGCAACACGGGCGCAGGCGCAAGCTCTACACGATCACCGGCGAAGGTGAGACCGCGCTGCGGAACTGGCTCAGCGAACCGGTGAACGCGCATTTCGAGCTGCGCGACGTCGCCGAGATCAAGTTGTTCTTCAACGAGCTGGCCACCCCCGCCGATGTCGCGCGCCTGGCCTCGGGGCAGATCGAGCAGCACGAACGCCGGATCGCCGAGTACGAGTCCATGCAGAAGCGCTACAGCGACATCGACGATGTCGCCAGCCGCATGGTGACCCTCGAACTCGGGCTCGGCATGGAACGCGCCGCCCTGGACTTCTGGCGCGATGTGGCCGGCCGGGTCGAACGCGGTGAGTTCCCGGCGCCCCCGGCGCGGGAGGCGGCGCGGCGCAGGGCGCGCAAGGCGACATAGCCGGTCCCTATCGTTGCCATCACGCTTTGCGCATTGCCGCGAACGAGCCCCGGTCGCAGGGTCATCTACGACCGCTACCACCAGAGAGGACGAGCGATGGGGCTGCCCGGCGACGACCTGCGCATCACGGAGGTGACCGCGTTCGGTGTCTCCGTGCCCACCCCGCCGCACGCCCAGGTGGACCTCGGCTTCGGCCGCTCGGTCAAGCGCGACGCGGTGCTGGTGCGTGTGCAGACCGAGGCCGGGATCACCGGCTGGGGCGAGTCGCACCACGGCCGCGCGCCGGGCACCGTGGCGCACCTGATCAACACCGCGCTCGCGCCGCTGCTCACCGGCGCCGACGCCGCCGACGTCACCGGGGCGGGCGGCACGCTCGCCAGCGCACAGCTGCGTGGGCTCGGTCTCGGCACCGCCGCGGCCATCGCGATGAGCGGCATCGACCTCGCGCTGTGGGACATCCGCGCCAAGGCGGCGGGCTGGCCACTGCACCGGCTCCTCGGCGGAGCCCCGCGCGCGATCCCCGCCTACGCGGGCGGGGTCGCGCTCGGCTACCAGCCGCCGGCGGCGCTCACCGACGAGGTGCATCGCCTTCGCGAGCGCGGGTTCCGTGCCGTGAAGCTGCGCGTCGGTGACGGCCCCGGTGTCGACGCCGAGCGCGTCGCGGCCGTCCGCGAGGCCCACCCGGACACAACCATCCTCACCGACGCCAACACCGCCTACACACGGGAACAGGCGCTGGCGGTGCTCCCCGTGCTAGCCGAACACGATGTCGGGTGGCTGGAGGAACCGTTGCCCCGTAACGACCCCGAGGGCTACGCCGAGCTGGCTCGTCGCGGCGCGGTGGCGCTGGCCGCAGGCGAGAACCATTTCACCCGCTACGAGTTCGCCGAGCTCGTGCGCGCAGGCAGCGTCCGCGTGCTCCAGCCGGATCTGTCCAAAGTGGGCGGCCTGACCGAGGCACTGCGGGTGGCGGCGCTGGCCTCGGCGTGGCACCTGCCGGTGCACCCGCACACGGCGAGCACCGGGGTGAACATGGCCGCCACCGTGCATTTCCTCGCCGCGATCGACAACGCGGGCTACTTCGAGGCCGACGTGTCGGCGAACGCGGCGCTGCATACCGACCTCACCTCTGCCCCGTTCATCCCAGGCCAGGACGGGACCGTACGGCCGCTGGACGCACCGGGCACCGGCGTCGACATCGACGAGGAGTTCCTGGCAGCGCACCCCCTTCTCGACGGGCCCGGCTTCCGCTGAGGCCCCCACTCGGTCCCCATTCGTTGCAACGACGCGACACCGGAGGAATCCATGCAGTCAGCGTGGCTAGTACTACTCATCGTCGGCGGTTACATCGCGATACTGGCCGCCATCAGCTTCCTGTCCGGCCGGTCCGCACGGACGTCCAGCTCGTTCGCCAGCGGCGGTAAGGTGTTCCCCGCCGTGGTGATCGGCTTCCTCATGGGATCGGAGTTCATCGGGACCACCGCCAGCGTGGGGACGGCGCAGGCCGCATACGAGTCCGGGATCTCGGCGGCCTGGAACGTCGTCTCCCTCGGCGTCGGATTCATCCTGTTCTCACTCCTGCTCGCCCGCAAGTACCGGAAACTGGGCGAGATCACGATCTCCGGCGCACTCGCCAGCCACTTCGGAAACCGCGTCCGCGTCGCGACGTCGCTCGTGATGATCTGCGCCCTGCTCATCGTCTCCGTCTCCGTCTATGCCAGCGGCGGCGCCGTCCTGGCCAGCCTGCTCGACATCGACAAGTCCTTCGCCATCGCACTCGTGGGCGTACTCGCGACCGCCTACGTCAGCGTGGGCGGCATGCGCTCGGTCGTCTACACGAACCTGCTGCACGCCATCGTCATGCTGGTCGGCATCGTCGTGCTCGTGGTGGTAGCCACGACCCGCGTCGGCGGCCTCGGCGAGCTCACCGCCAAGCTGCCACCCGGCATGTTCTCCCTCGACGGCGTCGGCCTCTCCCAGATCTTCGCCTGGATGCTCGCCGGTGTCGGGGCGACCTTCGCGACCCAGTACATCGTGCAGGCCATCACCACGGTCGGCGACAGCGTCAAGGCCCAGCGCGCCGGCTTCTACTCGTCGCTGTTCCTCATCTGCTACGGGTTCCTGGCAGCGTTCATCGGCGTGTGCACGGCGGTGTTGTTCCCGCACATCGACAGCATTCAGGCGCTGCCTTCGCTGATCGTGGACCTCGACCCGCTGCTCGCCGGTGTCGTCGTGGCGGGGCTCGCCGGTGCGATGTTCGGCACCATCGCGGCCCTCTCGATCGGCGCGTCGACCCTGCTGTTCAAGGACTTCTACCAGCCCTACTTCAACCCGAAGGCGGACGAGCGCAGGAACCTGGTGTTCATCCGCGTCGCGGCGGGCGTGACCGGGCTGCTGCCGATCGTGCTCGCGCTCTACGCCTCCGACGTGCTCGCGGTGACGTTCCTCGCCAAGGCACTGCGCGCCACCCTCGCCGTGCTGGTGCTGCTCATGTTCTACGCGCCGCGTTACGGCACCCGTAACGGTGCACTGTGGACGATCATGATCGCGCTCGTGGCGACCATCGGCTGGTTCCTCGCCGGCAGTCCGTTCGGCGTCGACGAGGCCTACGTGGCGGTGACGGTACCCATCGTGGTGATGACGCTCAGCCAGCTGTTCCGCCGCCGCGGCGCCGACGCACCCGCCGAAGCCACGTCGACGGAACCGGTCGCCCGATGACCGCGACCGTCGCGACGCAGCTCGTCGCCAGTCTCAAGGCGCACGGCGTGCGCCACGTGTTCGGTGTGCCGTCAGAGAGCTTCACGACCCTGCTGGACGCGCTCTACGCCGACGGCGAGATCACGTTCGTTCCCGCCCGGCACGAGGGCGGCGCCGCGTTCATGGCCGAGGCGCACGCCGCCGCGAGCGGCGGCATCGGCGTGGTGCTCGGCGGCAGGGCAGTTGGCGCGGCAAACCTGTCGATCGGTGTGCACACCGCGCGCGAGAACTCCACCGCGATGCTGGTGCTCGTGGGTCAGCTCCATTCGCGCCACCGGGGCAGGGAAGGTTTCCAGGAGACCGATCTGCCCGCGTTCCTCGGCCCGGTCGCGAAACACGCCGTCGAGGAGTCCGATCCGCACCGGGTTCCGCCCGCGGTGGCGCGCGCACTGACACTCGCCCGCACCGGCCGCCCTGGGCCCGTGGTGCTGTCGCTGCCGGAGGACGTTCTCGACCACGAGACCGCCGCCGCGCCCGCACTCCCCCGAGCCGGCACGCGCCCCGCACCCTCGCCCGAGGACGTCACCGCGGTGCGGAAGCTGCTGCTCGGCGCCGCGCGGCCCGTGGTGATCGCCGGGGCGGGGGTGAAGCTCAGCGGGGCCGAGGACGACCTCGTCGCCTTCGCCGAGGCATGGGAGGTTCCGGTGGTCGCGGCGTGGCGGCGCCACGACGTGTTCCCCAACGAACACCCGCGCTACGCCGGTCACCTGCAGATGGGCACCCATCCCGACCTGGTCGCGACGGTGCGCGAGGCCGACCTCGTCGTCGCGCTCGGCACGCGGCTCGGCGAGATCACCACGCAGGGCTACACCGCCCCTGCCGCGGGCCAGCGCATCGTGCAGGTCGACATCGAGCCGGGCCAGCTCGGCAAGGCCTACCCGGTCGAGCTCGCCGTGCACGCCGACGCGCTCGCCACATTGCGGGCGCTGGGCAAGCCGGGAGAACGCCGCGATCCCGGCTGGGCGGACGAACGTCAACGGGTGTACCGGCGGGTGACCACAGTGGACCCCGCCGAGAACGGCGGGCACGTCGACAACCGGCAGATCGTCCGCGCGCTGCGCGCGGGACTGCCGCCCGATGCCGTGGTGACCAACGACGCCGGCAACTTCGCGGGCTGGCTCCACACGTTCTTCCGGTTCCCGCTGGCCCGCACCTACGTCGGGGCGGCCTCCGGGGCGATGGGCTACGCGCTGCCCGCCGCGATCGGAGCGAAGCTCGCCGATCCGGACCGCACCGTCGTGTCGGTGTCCGGCGACGGCGGCTTCCTCATGACGGTCCAGGAGCTGGAGACCGCGGTCCGGCTGCGCCTGCCGCTGGTATCTCTCGTCTTCAACAACAACATGTACGGCTCGATCAGGATGCATCAGGAACGCCGGTATCCCGGCCGCGTCATCGGCTCGGAACTCGGCAACCCGGACCTCGTGGAGCTGGCGTGCGCGTTCGGCGCCTTCGGCGCCAGGGTCGCCGCCGACGCGGATTTCCCCGCCGCGCTGGAGGCCGCGCTGGGCGCGGACCGCCCTGCCGTCGTGGAGATCGTGACCGACCCCGGGCAGATCTCGGTCTGGAACACCATCGGAGACCTACGCGAGAGGATGGCATGAGCGACGAGACTCCCCGAGCACTGACCGTCCGGCTACGGCGGCGGCGCGGCGCGGCCTGGGGGCCCGGCAGCGGCGTCGGCAGGGAGGCCACGCTGAAGCGGCGGCTGCCCTCGCTCAGCGACGTCGAACGCGCCGCCCGCAGGCGGCTGCCCAGGTTCGCCTACGACTTCGTGGCCGGCGGCACCGGCGACGATCTCGGCGTGCGGCGCAACCGGGCCGCGCTCGACGGGATCGAGATCGTCCCTCGCTACGGCGAGCTGCCAGCCGTCGGCACCGAGACGACCCTGTTCGGCCAGACCTACGCGAGCCCGGTTGGCATCGCCCCCGCCGGGCTCGACGGGCTCGCCTGGCCGGACGCGACCCGGCACCTCGCGGCCACCGCCGCGCGCGCGAGCATCCCCTACATCACCGGCACGCTGGCGTCCGCGTCCATCGAGGAGGTCGTCGCCCGGGCCCCCGGCCGCACCTGGTTCCAGCTCTACGGCCTGCCCGCCGAGCACCACCGCGTCACCTTCGACCTGGTGCGCCGCGCCGCCGACGCGGGAGCCGAGGCACTCGTCGTCGCCGTCGACGCGCCCGTGCGGTCCAAGCGGCCAAGGGACCTGCGGCACGGCCTCGTCGTGCCCTTCCGCCCATCGTTCTCGACCGCGCTGCAGGTGGCGAGCGCGCCCGGCTGGTCGCTCGCCGCGCTGCGCAGCCGCGTTCCCGTGTTCGCCAACATGGGCCGCTACGTGGGCGCCTCGCCCACGCTCGACGAGGTCGCCGGCTTCGTACAGGGCGGGTTGCGTGGCGGGTTCACCTGGCCCGAGATCGCCGAGCTGCGCCAGGCGTGGCCACGGGCACTGGTGATCAAGGGCTTGCTGCATCCCGGGGACGCCGAGCGCGCGCTGCAGGCGGGCGCGGACGGCGTGCTCGTGTCCAATCACGGTGGCAGGCAGTCCGACGCCGCGCCCGCGGCGATCGACGTGCTGCCCGCCATCACCCGCGCGGTCGGCTCTGCCGCGACGGTGCTCTTCGACAGCGGGATCCGCTCCGGACTGGACGCGGCGAAGGCGCTGGCGCTCGGTGCCGACGCGGTGTTCTGCGGGCGGGCCTTCCTGCTCGGGCTCGCTGCCGCGGGCAGGACCGGCTCCGACCACGTTGCCGCGCTGCTCACCGAGGAGCTGCGCACCGCGCTCGGCCAGTCCGGCGTCGCGGGCCCGAAAGGGCTGCGCGAGCTCGACATCCGTCATCCCACCGCATGGAACTTCGGCTGAGAGGACAGCATGGCACTTCCACCTGGTGCGCGGTTGCGCACATGGCTCGACAGGCTGCAGGAAACCGGACGGCTCGCGCTCACCGAGCGCGGAGTCGATCTCCGCTTCGGCGTCGCCGGTGTCGCGAACCGGCTCGACGGGACCCAGGCCACCCTGTTCCCGAAGCCGGGCGGGCATCCGGTGCCGGTGGTTTCGGGACTGCTGTCCCAGCGCGGCTGGATGGCCGAGGCCGCCGGAGTAGCCGAGCCCGACCTCGTGGGCCGCTTCCAGCAGGCGTGCCGGGAACCGGTGCCGTCGGCGCCGGTCACCGACGGCGCGTGCCAGGAGGTCGTGCACACCGACGTTGACCTCGCCCGGCTGCTGCCCCTGCCCACCCACAACGAACACGACCACGGCGCCTACCTCACGGCGGGACTGCTGATCACCCGTGACCGGGAGACGGGCACACAGAACGTCTCGATCCACCGGCTCCAGGTCAGCGGACCCGACCGGCTCGGCGCGCTGCTGCTGCCCCGGCACACCCTCGCGTTCTTCCGTAACCGCGAACGCTTCGGCGAAGACCTCGACGTGGCGATCGTGATCGGCGCCGACCCGCTCACCCTCATGGCCTCGCAGGCCGCGGTGCCGCTCGGACAGGACGAGCTGGAGATCTCCGGAGCGCTCCGCGGTGAACCGCTGCCCGTGGTGCGTTGCCTCGACAGCGACATCATGGTGCCAGCCGACGCCGAGATCGTGCTGGAGGGCAAGTTGCTGGCCGACGTCCGCGAGCCGGAAGGCCCGTTCGGCGAGTTCCCGCAGTACTACGGGCAGCGCGCGGATCGGCACGTGATCGCGCTGAGCACCGTCACCCACCGCCGGGACCCGCTGTTCCACACCATCGTCGGCGGCGGCAGGGAGCACCTGCTGCTCGGCTGCATCCCGAGGGAAGGCTCGTTCCTCTCCGAGCTGCGCCGCAATTTCCCGTGCGTCACCGGCGTGCACCTTTCCCTCGGCGGCACGTGCCGGTACCACCTGTACGTGCAGGTCGACGGTCCAGCGCCGGGCGAGGCGAAGAACGTCCTGCTCGCCGCACTGGCCGTGCACTACGACGTCAAGCACGTGACCGTGGTGGACGCCGATGTCGACGTCACTGACCCGACGGAGGTCGAGTGGGCGGTGGCGACACGGTTCCAGGCCGACCGCGACCTCGTCGTCGTGCAGGGCACCCAAGGGTCCAAACTGGACCCTTCCACGGTCGACGGGGTTGGCGCGCGGCTCGGCTTCGACGCCACCGTCCCGGCCGGGGCCGAACCCATGCGCTTCCTGCGCATCCGCGTACCGGGTGAGGACGACCTGGACATCGGGACGCTGACGAGCCCCGCACCGGCATCGTGGCGCGACGCGGTGCGCTGAGTTCCGCGGGCAGGGCACCGGTGCTCCACAGCAGGACGCGCCGCTCCGGGGCGAGGACAGCGCGATCTCCATCACGGTGGACTTCTTCGGCTGTCCGCGTGGTGGGTTGTTGAGGCCGGGGCGGATGGAGGCCTTCTTCTCTAGCGTCATTCGTATCGTGTTTCCGCGCTAACAGAGGACACCAGAATCGAAGAACGCTCAACATTCGTCCGACCTTCGCCCAATGGGCATAGCCAGTCATTGGACAAGAGACCGAACGGACCATTTCCAGATGCTGCTACCAGCGCAGCCATGGCTCCCTGCGACTTGGCCGCATCAGCAACAGGGAGACCCGATCCACCATCTGTGGGATGTAAGCTCCGCGCCCGTGGTGAGCGTGCCTTGGCTACAACGGTGTTGAAGTAAAGCCGGGAGCTTCCTCCGCCGCTCCCGCTCGCAACTCGTGCAGGGGCCACGCTGTCGTCCCCGCGCCCGCGGTGCTGTTCCCAGCACACCGGGACGAGCATCCTTGGGCACTCCGCTTTGGTGGCGGAGGAAGACCTTCATCGCCTCGATGAGCTTCTCGGCTAGGTGTAGTCGTGCTCCAGATCCCGCGTCACCGGCCGGACCTGGCGGTCCACGAAGTCTCGGACGGCGCCGACGATGAACTGCTCTTCGGTGGTCAAGCTCAGGCAGGGTGTGTCCTCGCGGTGGTGGGACGGCACGAGGTGCCGGGGTCCGGTGGCGACGCCGTCGAGAGCGAGCACCCGGCCGCCCTTGGCCGCCGTGACGACGAGTGTGTCGCGGGCCGGGCCCGCGAAGCAGAGGTTGGTCGGAAAGGTGCCGTCCGGAAAGCGGATCGGGGCACGTGGTGTGCCACCGGCGTCGAGTACCGCGATCCGGTCGGCGTCGGGCAGGGCCGCGTAGAGCCGTCCGTCGGAGTCGAACGCCAGGCCGTCCGGCCCGCCGGGAAGCGCGGCGAGGACGCCATCGAAGCGCAGGGACGCCCCGTCCCAGGTGTAGCCGAGCAGACGGCGTTCGCGGGTGGCGGCGACGATCAGGCGGGTTCCGTCGAGGTCGAAGGCCAGCCCGTTGGGGAAGCCGATCCCGTCGGCCATCACCTCGAGCCGGCCGTCCCGCGGGTCGTAGGCGAACAGCTGGCCGGGGCCCTCCTCGTGGGGGCTGCCCGGGTCGGTGAACCAGATCCGCCCGTCCGGGCCGCGGACCAGGTCGTTGGGTGCGCGCACCCCGGTGGTGAGCGCGTCCAGGACCGTGCCGCCGAGCAGCGTCTGCAGTCCCGCGGCGGCCGGGCGGTGCGAGCTGCTCCGCCGCACCGATCCCCCGTTCTGGGCGACCCACACCCGGCCGTGCTCGTCCTCGGCGAGCCCGTTGGGGCCCCCGCCGGTCTCGACGCGGCGCACCACGGCGCCGGTGCGGTGGTCGAGTTCGAGGACCTGGCCGCGGGACACGCTGGTCACGAGCAGGCGGCCGTCGCTGGTCCACAAGGGACCTTCGGTGAAGCCGACCCCGCTGGTGAGCAACCGAATGTCAGGCATCGAACACCTCGCGGAGCTTGAGCTTGCTGACCTTGCCGGTGTCGGTGAGCGGCAGGTCGGCCGCGGCCATCAGCAGGAACCGGCCGGGCACCTTGTAGCTGGCGGCGCGGGCGCGGATGTGGGCGGTCACGTCCGCGATGAGGCCCTCCCGGTCGGTGCCGGGGTCGCGCGGCACCAACACGCAGGCCATCACCTCCTCGCCCGCATCGCCTGGCACGCCCATGACGAAGGCCTGGTCGACCGCCGGGTGGCTGATGAGGATGTCCTCGACCTCCGCGGGGGCGATGTTGATCCCCCTTACCTTCATCATCTCCTTGCGCCGCCCGGCGAAGTGCAGCCGGCCGTACTCGTCGAGCCGCCCGAGGTCGCCGGTGCGGAACCAGCCGTCGCGGAACGCGTCGGCGTCCAGTTCCGGCGCGTCGAGGTAGCCGTCGATGGCCGCGCCGGACAGCTCGATCTCGCCGGTGACCCCGGCCGGGCACGGCGCACCGGCGTCGTCCACGATCCGGATGCGCTGGGTGGGCAACGCGGTGCCGCACGTCTGGAGTTTGGCGTCGACGGGGTCGAAGGCGTCGCTGACCGCGGAGTGGCCGTAGCCCTCGGTGAGCCCGTACATGCTGCAGACCTGGCTGACGCCGAGTTCCTCGATCACCAGCCGTTTGTCCTCCGCGGTGAACCCGCAGGTGCCGGTGCGCAGCGACGAGATGTCGCGCTTGCCGAACGACGGCGCGGACAGCAGCGCGCGGGTGGTCAGCGCGAGTCCGTAGTAGACGGTGCAGCGCTCACGCTCGATGAAGGCCAGCGCCTCGTCGCCGTCGAGCCGTTCCTGCAGGCAGAGCGTGGTGGCGTGGGTGAGGGCGACGGGCAGGGCGTTGGCCGTGCCGTAGCCGAAGAAGAACGGCGCCGAGATCCACAACCGGTCGCCAGGGCGCAGGTGCTGGCGGCGGCCGATCTCCCGCGGGTTGGCGACCAACGGCCCGTGCCGCAGCGGGACCGGTTTCGGCTTGGCGGTGCTGCCGCTGGTGAACAGGATCGCCGCCAGGTCGTCCGGCCCGACCGGGACGTCCACGGGCTCACCAGCAGGCAGGGCCGGGGGCAGCTCGGCGCCGGACGGCCAGGTGAGCGCGCCGAGGTAGTCGCGGCGGGACTCGCCGTAGAGCTCGCCGTACCCGGCCTGGGCCAGGTCGGCGAGGACATCGCGGCCGAACAGTTTGCCGTCGGTGACGATGGCCCGCAGCCCGGCCCGCTCGATCACGTAGGCGTATTCGGAGGAGCGGTACCAGGTGTTGACCGGGACCGCGACCAGACCGGCGAGGTGCGCGCCGAGGGTCGCGGTGAGCCAGCGCAGCCCGTTGGGCATCAGCACGCCCACCCGTCCCCCCGGCCGCAGGCCCGCGGCCGCGTAACCGGCGGCCATCCGCTCGCATGCGCCGAGCAAGCCGGCGAAGGTGGCGCGGCCGTCGGCGGCGACCACGGCTTCGTGGTCGCCGAAATGCTCGCCGAGGGCACGCAGCACCCCGGGCAGGGTGTCCTGGTCGAGAAGCCGGTAGTGATCCACAGTGGACTCCTTCAGGCGGGCCGGAACCGCACCAGCGGGGTGCCGTTCACGCGCTCGAACATGGCCGTCACGGGCAGGCCGACGTGGACGTCGTCGCCGGTGACGTTGCTGATGATCTTGACGCCCTCGGTGATCAGTACGACCGCGACGACGTACGGCGGCTGCGGTCCCGGTGGCGGGAAATAGGCCTTGCGGAACACGGCGAACGACCACACCGTGCCGGTGCCGGCCGCGGTGAACCACTCGATGTCGCCGTGGACGCGGCAGTGCGGGCAGACGGGCTTGGGCGGGAAGCGGGACGCCCCGCAGGCCCGGCATCGCGTCACGCGCAGCTGCCCGGCTTCCAGGCCGGCGAGGTGCGGGGTGAGGTCGATGGTGTCGGTGGTCACGGCCGGCTCCCGTACACGACGGAGGAGACCAGCGGCGCGGCGCAGGCGTACTGGATGTGGGTCGCGCCGGGGATCTGCCGTGCGCCGCATTCGCCGCGCAGCTGGCGCACGGCCTCCACGTTGAGACCCCACCCCTGCAGGTAGCTTTCGGACAGGTGCCCGCCGGAGGTGTTCACCGGGAGCTCACCCCCCAGCCCGATCCGGCCGTCCTGGATCCAGTGTCCGGATTCCCCGCGGGGGCAGTAGCCCAGGCCTTCCAGGGTGAACAGCACGTTGGGGCTGAAGTTGTCGTAGAGCATCAGGCCGTCCACGTCGGCCCGGCCGATGCCGGCCTGGCGCAGCGACTCCGCGCCGGCCTCGCCGATCGCCCCGGCCCAGAAGTCCTCGGGCGGGAAGTCGGAGCCGAGGAACTGGGCCCGCTGGGCGGCACCGAGGACGTAGACCGGCGGCCGCGGCAGGTCCGGGGCGCGCTCGGCGGTGGTGAGGATCATCGCCACGCCTCCGTCGTTGATCAGGCAGTAGTCGAACAGGTGCAGCGGTTCGACGATGTAGCGCGAGGCCAGGTAGGTCTCGAGGTCGAGCGGGTCGCGCATCACCGCCGCCGGGTTCAGGGCGGCGTGCCTGCGGAAGATCAGCGCCACCTCGGCCAGTTGCTCCTCGGTGGTGCCGTACTGGTGGCGGTGCCGCTGGAACATCAGCGCCGAGAACGCGCCCGGGGAGGTCATGCCGTAGGGCCGGGTCAGTTCCGGCGCGGTGCCGTAGCCCTCCCCTGCGGCGGTGTAGCCGGTGCCGCCGGCGCCGTAGGTCGCGCCCGCGGAGCGGCCGTCGTTGCCGTAGACCAGCGCCACGACCCGGCACTGCCCGGCGCGGAGCGCGGCGGCCGCCAGTTCGATCGCCGCCCCGCACATCCGACCCTCTGCGGGTAGCGGCACGCACCACCGGGGCTGCAGGCCGTGGGCCGAGGCGAAGGATTCGTAGCCGGTGACCCGGCTGGCGACCAGCCCGTCGATGTCCCGCACGTCCATTCCCGCGTCGGCGAGCGCCTCGCGCAGCGCCCAACCGGCCAGGTCGTAGGCGGAGTGGCCGGGCAGCTTGCCGAAGCGGGTGGTGCCCACCCCGGCTGCGAGCGGTCGAGGCCCTCGCCCACCCTCATCTCGGGGCCCACGAAGTGCCGTGCCACGAAGGCCTCGACCTGCGGCTTCAGCCGCAGGTCCCCTCGGGGAGGTGACAGGAGGGCCGGCTCCGTACCCGCGCGAAATACCCAACACCGCATTACTTGCTCGGTCGGCATACCAGAGGTGCGCTTCTCGCGATCCCGTATGCATTGCGCCCTCAGAGTTGCAATATCTTGCAACACGAAGTCACGCGATTGGAAGATCGATCGTTTTATGAGCGAAACTACAGGTGACTGGGTGCGTTGGGTGTGACGGCAGACGTCGGAGTGCGGTACGACCTGATCCGGCTCGGGTCCCAGGAGTGCCGGGGAGATGTCGCAATCCTTCGCCGTCGTAGGACGAATAGACTCGCGCCCGCCGGGCCGTTCGAACTTGATCATGCGGCCGAAGATCGGCAAGCTATCCAGTGGCCAAAGGGCGCAGCGAAGTTCCGACGCGGCGACGGTGATCTCTGTCGGGGGGATACACGGCCTGGTCCTTCCGAACTGCACGTGCTCCGTGTGCCAGCGGAATGAGGGAACATCACCTGCGATAACGAGTTGACTGTGCCTATACCCAGACACGATGGGCAGTAGCGAGCCACCGCGTGCCTATCCAGACCTCCTGGCCACGAAAGCGCGGAGGACGTTCTCCGTCATCCGGGACACCCCGTTCTCGGTCTTGTTGTGCAGCAGAGCGCCCGACCATGCGATGGACCCGGTCGAGAAGACTTCCCCGCCGCCGGGCGTCCGAAAGTACACGATGTCCGCATGCACCTCGGGGTCTTGCTCGCCTCCGCCGTGCTCGGGCAGGTTCATTGGGATCTCTTCGATGACGCGCTGGTAGAAATTGGAGTGCCCACGAGACGACGCCAGGATCACCGCGTGCGATGGGGTGCCCAGCGCCCGGTCCGCACGGTCGATCTCGTCACCGGCCGCACCACCCATCACCTCGCCATAGTCGCCGATCGGTTCTTCGTCAACACCCTCGAAGACCCACGCCCACTCCGGGTCCGCGGCCGCTTCCGATCGGTAGTACGGTTCCGAACTCCCCCAGCCCTGCGCTGCGAACCCGACGCCGCACAAGGCCTGCGGCGGCCGGCCCCGATGTCGCCACAGCCCGCCGGGGAGACCGGTCGACGTCAACGTCACTTCGCCCGGCAACGATTCCCAGCACCGGATTCCAGCCTGGCCACGCCGGATCTCGACGACGAGCGGCCCGGTGCTGGCGACTCCGGTCACCCAGTACCATCCGTTCCCGCCGAGGTACAGCAGCCCGCCGCCGCTGTCCCGGTACTCCGTGAGCGTGTCGAGCATTTCCTCCGACGTGTACTCGGGATGCGAGCCGGAAATCACGGCGGCGTACGGCACGAGGTATCCGGCGCCGCGGCTGTGGATCTCGTAGTCGGTGACCACGTCGGCCTCGATCCCGCGCCGCGCGAGCCACTCGATGAGATACATATCCGAGGAGAACGCGCGCCCGGCGTCGACCAGCCACATGCGGTAGCCACGGCGCATGTTCACGATCTGGCGCCGCGCCGACGACGTGGTCACCCCGCTGCCGTCGGGATGTGTGTCGTACGCCGACAGCCCGAACGACGGATCGCCGACGTGGGCCTGGTCCTCGACCTCGATGGAGACCTCTTTGTCGGTCATCGCACTGGCGTCCAGGCCATTGAAGAGTGCCTCGTTGGCGTATGCGAGATACGTGAACGTGGGCAGCACCACCAGCACCTTGTTCCGCGCATCGGCAGGACGGGGGACCAGGGTGATCGGGACCGTGTCGGAACCGAGCTCGTTCCGGACCACAATGCCGTAGACACCGCTGACCAGTTCATCCGGCAGCGGCGCGGAAAGCACGGTGTCCCACCCGGCGTCGAATAGATCCGTGGAATGGAAGTGCACGGCCGCGTATTCGGCCGGAGCATCGTTGAAATCGAGATGGCGACCGGTGAAATGCCGCCCGGTCACTCCGCGCGCAGGACCATTCACTAGCACACCGTCCGGCTGCCCGTCGGCGACAGCAGCTGCGACCGCCGGGTCGGAGCCGTGACGGAAAGACAGATCCCAGCCGGCGATCAGCCGAAGGTCACCGACCCGGACCTCCCCGCGCGCGATAGCCGTGGCCTCCGCGCGGGTGATCACCGCCGTCGTCACGAACGGGTCCTCGATCTTGCCGTTGAAGTGATCTTCGGCGAGACCGTGCGCCCCGTTCTCCCCCTTGGCGACCCGCCGGGAGTTGCGCGCCCCCACCGTCACCGAACCGGTGAGCTGGGCCACTCCCGGCCACCACGGTGCCGTCTCGTGACCTGCTGCACCACGCAAGCTGTCGACCGGGACAACGGTAATCGCCGCGTCGTCCCCCAGACTCGCCACCACCAGGTGCCACTCGTGGTCTTCCAGACGAGGGCCGATAACCACCGGGGCCGTTCCGGTCGACAACACGATGGCCGGCCGACCGTCAAGGAGTTGGAGAGCGGTCCCGTCGGGAAGCGCCACGAGAGTCTGCGTGCTCGCCGCCGCGAAGTCGCCCGACCAGATGAACGCGCCGAAGGAAACCGTTGACGACTGAGCCGGCGAGGCTGCGCTCGGCTCTCCGACGAGGTACGAGCCGACGCAGGTCTCCTGCACCGACGCGTCGTAGGTGCCTGCGTTGATCCACGGCACCTCCGTGTCAAGTGTCGTGTCGTCGGCACTGGCGTTGACCAGCCGAATCAAGCTGATGTCCACCGGACCTTCGGCGCTGACGTGCACCCGGATCATCTGACCCCGCTCGTAGCTGAGGGAATCGGTGTACGCGCGCACGGGAAGATGGGTCATGGGAAGGCTCCTTCCGGGCTCAGGCGGGTCGGCCGGCCAGGTAGCCGCCGTCGACGGCGAGGTTCGCGCCGTGGACGTAGTCGGCCAGCGGCGAGCAGAGAAACAGCACCGCGTTCGCAATCTGCTCCGGGGTGGCCCACGCCTTCGCCGGGATCGTGGCGGCGATCTCTTCCTTAGTAGCGGAGTCGTAGATCGCCGTCATCTCAGTGTCGGTGAATCCAGGCAGTACGGAGTTGACATTGATGCCCTCGGCGGCATAGTCGAGCGCCATTTGCCTGGTCAGGTTGACCACCAGCCCCTTGGTCGCGCAGTACGCGGCAAATCCCGGATTGCCGACCTGTCCCGAAACAGAACCGACAATGACGACCTTCCCGCCTCGCCCGCTCGCCCGGATCTGACGGAGAGACTCGCGTGCCGAGAAGAACAGCCCATCGGCGTTGGTCGCCATGTGCCGCCGCCACAGCTCGTCGTCGGTATCCAACGTGGCCCCAGGGGCGAGCACACCGGCGCTGTGTACGGCGAGGTCGAGCCCCTCAGTACCGGCCAGCTCGGCGAACACCTCGGCAGTCTCCGCGCTGTCGGTGATGTTGAGCCGCCGGTGGGTGATGCGCTCGGCGGCCTCCGGCGAGCATCCCGGGTCCGGCGCAACCGCCCGCCTGGACAGCGTTACCACCCGCGCGCCGGCCTCGGCGAGCCGGCAGGCGGCCGCGCGGCCGATGCCCGAAGTCCCGCCGACGACGGCGGCGATCTTCCCGCGTAAATCGATCGTGATCAAGGTTCACGTCCCTGAGGCAACGGTGGCGAAGGTGCTGCGGTGAAAGACCAAAGGCCAGGCATGCAGTTGCTGCGCGATCGCGCTGATCTCAAGGACCGCGAGGCAGTGGTCTCCTGCGGGGACCTCGTCGGCCAGCTCCGCCTCGAACCATGCGGAAGCTCCCTCGAACAGCAATGCGCCCGAGTCGAGCCGGGTCACGGGACTGTCGGCAATCCGCGTGCGAGGCTCACCCGACGAGAGCCGGCGCGCAAGGCCCGCCTGGCCCTCGCTCAGGATCGAGCCGCCGATCCGTGGAGCTCGCTTCAGCAGTGGCCACGTGGACGACTCCTGGCGGATCGACACCACGAGAAGCGGAGGCTCGATCGACACCGTTGTGAACGAACAGATCGTCATCGCCGCAGACTCATTGTGCGACTCCGCGGCGAGGGCAAGCACCCCCGACGGCACCTGGCCGAAGAACGTCCGTACCTGCTTCCCGCCGAACGTGCCGGTGACAAGGTCCATGTATCACTCCGATTACCGAAAACCTGATCGCACTAGTGTGCTGCGGCCGGTCCACTGGCAGATCAGTGCAACTACGGACTCCGTTGCGGAGCGGCCCTGTAACCGCGAGTCGTGGCTTGGCTCGGGCCCCCTGGTCCGGCCTACACTGTCCGCACTCGCCATGCCCGCGGGAGCTGATGCGGCGCCGAAGGAGGATGTAGGTGCGCGGAAACCTACCTGCCGACATCACGACATTCGTGGGCCGTGGCGTCGAGGTACGCGAGATTCGGCGCCTCATGCGACAGTCCCGCATGGTGACCCTGGTCGGCGTCGGGGGCGTCGGGAAGACCCGCCTCGCCCGCGCCGTCGCCGCCGACCTTGGGCGGGCATTCGACGCCGGCGTGTGGTTGGTCGACCTGACGCCACTGACCAGTCCGGACCTGATCGAGAGCGCGATCCGCGACGTCCTGCCCGGGTCACCGAGCGCAGGAGCGCTATGGGAACAGATCGGCCGGCGCACCCTGCTGCTCGAACTCGACAACTGCGACCACCTCGCACACGCTGTGGGTCCGGTGATCACCGAGCTCCTGCTCCGGTGCCCCGGGATGCGCGCACTGATCACCAGCCGGTCGTCGCTCGGTGTCAGCGGTGAACAAGTCTACGAGGTGACCCCGCTCGGCCTGGACGCTCCCGCAGGCGACCTCTCTGAGGCGGCCACGTTGTTCCGCGACCGCGTCCGCGCACTGGACAGCAACACCGCGATCGACTTCGCTGCACCCGAGGTCAACGAACTCTGCCGCCGACTCGATGGTCTCCCGCTGGCCATTGAGCTCGCCGCGCTGCGAACCCGCGCCCTGTCGATTCCAGAGATCATCAACGGCCTGCAGGCGCGATTCGATCTCCTCGACAGCGGGCCCCGCGACCTTCCCCCGCATCACCAGAGCCTCCGAGCCCTTTTGGCGTGGAGCTGGGACCAATGCTCGCCGGAGGAACAGCGCCTCTGGTCGCGGCTCGCGGTTTTCAGTGGATCGGCGCCGCTCGACGCCGTGATCGCGGTCGCCGATCTGGACCGGCAGAAGGGTCTCCGCCTGGTCGAGTCCTTGGTGCAACGCTCGGTACTGCAGCACGTCCAGTTCGAGGGCGCTTCGCGGTACGTGATGCTCGATACCGTTCGCGAGTTCGGCGCGCTGATGCTGCAGGACGCAACCGAGGAGCTGCGCCTGCGCCACGCGACCTACTACCTCGCTTTGGCCGACCAGGCCGCTGCCGACTGGTTCGGTCCGGAACAGCACTCGATCAGCGCCCACATCAAGACCGAAATCGCGAACATCCGGACCGCTCTCGAAACCGCGCTCGCCGAGCACCGCCACTGCGAGCAAGCAGCGCGAACGGTCGCGGCGCTGTGGTTCTACTGGCTGGGCTGCGGCCACATCGAGGAAGGCACGTTGTGGTGCGACAAGACAGCTGCGGCGATGGACCGGTTCGGCATCCCGACACCGTCTCCGTTCCTGTGGGTCCTCGGGTGGCTCCAGCTCATCGCGGGTGACACCGGCACCGCACAACGAACCCTCGCCAGGTGCCTAGAGGCCGCCCAACGCGAGGGCGACACTCGCAACACCGCCTACGCCCAAGCTTTCCTGGGTGCACTGCACGGTTTCGCCGGAAACTACGCCGCCTTCGGTTCGTGCTACCACGAGGCGATCGGATCCGCCCGGACCGTTGGAGACGACCTCGCCACGGCCATGTTCCTGGTGCATCAAGCGGAGATCCGCAGTCTCATCGGCGAACACCAGATCGCTTTGCGCTTGTGTGAGCAGAGCGCAGAAATCTGCGAAGCGCACGGTGACCGCTGGTGCCTCTGCTACACGCTGTGGGTCCGAGCGCTGTGCCACTACGTCACCGGCCAAACCAAGGCCGCGCTGGAGCGCGCCTTGGACGCGGCCCGAATGGCGATGTCCGTCGACGATCACCTCGCCTCAGTCCTGGTGTCCGAGGTTGCCGCCTGGTCCATGGCTGACGAAGATCCGAAGCGCGCAGCGGTGTTGCTTGCCGCTACGGAACGGTACTGGACGATGTCAGGAAAGGTGCTCCTGGGATTCGACCGTCTCATCAGCCACCGGGACGCCTCGCTGGCTGTCCTGACGAAGAAGCTCACGTCCGAGCAGGCTGAGGAGGCGGCCGCGACCGGATCGCTCCTCGGGGACACTGGTGCGCGGGCAATACTCACCGCGGCGTTCGACGAGCTGGCTCCGTCACCGCAGCAAGGAGCAGCGCCCGTCGAGCCGAAGATCCTCAAGCAGCACAACAGTGTCCTCGAGCTACTCAGCGCCCGTGAGCGGGAAGTCGCGGTGCTGGTAAGTGAGGGAAAGACCAACCAGCAGATCGCCCGCGAGCTCATCCTCGGGCGCCGTACGATCGACACGCACGTGTCGAACATCCTGGCCAAGTGCGGGCTGCGGAGGCGGGCGGAGATCGCCGCCCTCGTGTCGTCGGCGCCGGGTTCGTTGAGCCGTCCTGAATAGGGCGGATCAGGATTCGAGGTGGACGCGAACGCAGTCTCCGGCCACCCAGCCACGCGACGCGGCGTATGCGATCATCCGGTCGAACTCGGTCCGCCATCTGTCCTCGTCGGGGCCGAGCGCACGCAAAGCGGCTACGTACAACCAGCAGTGATCGCCAGCGTAGGTTCCCGCGCCCGACTCGTCCAGGGCTGACGAGATCTCTTCCGGAGACAGGCTGCTGGTTGCGGAAAGGCGCCTGAGGTCGTCGGTGTCCTCCACCGTCAGGCTCTGTCCGATGATGACCTTCACCGCTGCCTCGTCTCCGTGGTCACGTGGACGACCGGGCGACGCCCGGCCCATGGCAGAGCTCGTTCGAGTTGCGCCGCTGTCCGGAGTACGATGTCCTCGCGATACAGGTCGGCGCTTAGTTGCACACCCAGTGGAAGCCCGTCGGCGGTCTGCGCGAGCGGCAGCGTGATGGCCGGTCCTCCGGTGACATTTGAGGTCGCGCAGGTGGGATAAGGCACGACGCACCGGCGCACCCACTCCGCGGCGGTGTACTGCGGATTATCCGCATCGAAGTCCCCGATCGCGGGAGCTGGACCGACCGACGTAGGTGTGACCCATAGATCCCATTGCGCGTGGAACGATCCGAACGATTGGCTCAGCGCGTTGTACTGGTCGAATGCGACAGCAAGGTCGACCGGGTTCAAGGCCTGGCCTACCTCGGCGCACGTCACCGTCGTGGCCTCAAAAAGATCCCGATCCGTCCCGGATTTCAGCAGCGGTACCACCGCTGCCGCGGTCCCGGCGCACCAGGTGGTCGTGAGCGCGGCCAAGAAGCCTTCCCAGTCGACCGCGGGACTTGCTTCCTCTACCACATGACCGAGGTCGGCGAGCGTACTCGCCGTCAGCTCGATGGCGTTGCGCACGTCGGGAGAGAGGGCCTGTCCGTCCCACCCGTGAGCTGCCACCGCGATGCGCAGTTGTCGCGGCGATCGGTCCGCTATCTCGTCTCGATACGGCTCGGCTGGAAGAGGTGCCCCGTACTTCTCGCCGGGAGCATTGCCCTGCACGAGATCGAGCAGGTACGCCGTGTCTCGCACTGTCCGCGTGACGGCGAACTCCACGACGTTGCCGTACATCAGTTCCTGCTGCCAGGGACCGAGCGGCACCCGACCCCGGCTTGGCTTCAACCCGACGAGACCCGTGTGCGCCGCCGGGATGCGGATCGATCCGGCTCCGTCGTTCGCATGCGCGACAGGCACGACCCCAGCGGCCACAAGGGCTGCCGAGCCACCGCTGGAACCGCCCGGGCTCCGCTGTGGGTCCCACGGGTTACGGGTCGGTCCCCGCCACTTCTGGTCGGCTGCGACACTAAGCCCGAATTCGGAGGACTTCGTCGTCCCGAGCAAACCCAACCCCGCCGCGCGGAACCGTCGCATCAGGGTGGAATCCGCCTCGGCAGGCGCCGCATCGGCCAGTGCTGCGCTCCCGCCGTGACCACAGACTCCGACAGCAGTGATCAGCAGATCCTTGATGACGAACGGAACACCGGCGAACTCCCCGCTCGAGTGCGCTGGTAGCTGCTCGAACGGCCCCTCGGTGAAAGCTGCGAGCCGGGATTCGACCGAAGCGGCCGCCACGAGCGCGGTCTGCCGCACTTCGGCCGCGGTGACCTCGCCGGACCGGACCAGACCGGCGAGGTCGAGCGCATCACGCGCGCTGTAGTCCTGCAGCGACAGCATCAGTACCCGGCCCCACTTCCCGAGGTACCCACTACGGAAGTCCAGATGTCGCGGTGCATCCGCCAGACGCCGTCGGCATCGAGCCGGTGGACGATGAGGTAGTTGCTGCGCTGCACGGTCTCTCCGGCGGCGTCGCGGAACGTGCCGGCCGCCCGCCCTTCCTCGAAGGCGAGCAGGTTGTCGCAGTAGAACTCTACGACCTCGACCTCCTGCCGAACGAAACCCGCGGCGAGCCAGCCGGAGAACGCCTGCTCGATCGCCAGCCTCCCCTGGACGACCTGACCGTCCGGCAGCAGGAGTGCCCCGTCCCCGGTGTAGAGCGACGCGAACAACACCGCGTCCTTCTGCTCGATGCTGCGTACGACCGCCGCATGGACCTCCGCCAGCTGCTCGCGCGAGTACGCCATCAGCCCACGCCCTCCTTGGCGGCCTTCTCGTAGCTGGCGGTCTGCCGCGGGTCACCCGGGAGCAGCCCGATCGGACCCGAGCGCACGACCCCGGTCGGGTTGGCGAAGTACGGGATGACGTAGCGGCCCAGGTGTTCGATGGTCTGCATGATCTCGTCGTGGGTGCCGCCGTCGATGCGCAGCACGATCTCGTCCGCACCGGCCTTCTCGTGGCGCTGGACCTGCTTAATGACGTACTCGGGGTCACCGACGAGGATGGTGGGCGTGTTGTCCCGCAGCCATTGCGGGTCCTCGACGTGCTCGCGCAACTCTTTGAACCGCACGAAACCGCCATACTGCTCCGGCGACCGCTCGGCGAGCTGCACGTACACGTCGTTGATGATCATCCGGGCGAACTTCAGCAGATCATTCTCGGCGAGCGCGAGCGCCTCGTCGTTCGTTTTTGCGCATCGGGCGGTCATCACGCTGGATGCTGCCGACTTGACCGCGTACGCACCGACCGGCGTGATCGCCGATTCGGCGACGTCGTTGTAGGCACGAAGGTACTTCTCGAGTGCCTCCCACCCGAGGTAGAGGTCGGACGTGATCATGCCCAGTCCGCGCCGGCGGGCGTCTGCGGCAGACTCCGCCGACTGGCAGATCTTGTACAGCGGCGGATGCGGCTCCTGTACGCCCTTCGGGGTCAGGCGCCGCTCCGGGATGGAGCCCCAATGCTTCCCTTCGTGGGTGAACGTGTCGTGGCTCAGGGCGTTCACGATGAGGTCCAGCGCTTCCTCGGAGCGGCCTTTCGTGTCGTCGAGCGAAACCCCAAACGCGTCGAGCTGCAGCAGGGTGTTGCCTCTGGCCGTCGCGAGCTCCATCCGGCCGTTGGAAAAGATATCCACTGTGGCCAGTTGTTCGGCAACGAGGATCGGGTGGACGACCGGGAGCAGGCGGCTCATGTGTCGCAGCCGGATGCGGCTGGTGTTGAGTGCCACCGCGGTGAAGAGGCACTCGACCGACGGGGTGACCGCGATGTCGTTGAAGAAGTGGTGCTCAGACGTTCCCCAACCGTGGAAACCCATCTCCTCGGCGAAGACGGCCTCCTCGATCATGTCGAAGTAGCGACGGTGGTGAGTGCTCCCCGGCTGGGTGCCGCACTCGGACAACATGACAAAACGCATGGTAGGCCAACTCTCTTTCCTCGAACCGGTCACCTGATGTGGTCGAGCATTCCCCTGCGCCGGGGCTGGCGGATCCGCAATGCTACCGAGACGGCTACGGACTCCCCGGGGCCGTCAGGTCGTCGCGCACCTGGCGACGTAGCACCTTTCCGTACGCGTTCTTGGGCAGCGAACCCACGAACTCGATCCGCTTCGGCTTCTTGAAGCTCGCGATGGTGTCCCGGCACCACACCATCAGCTCTTCCGCCCCGACAGTGGACGAAGTCACGACCGCGGCGACGACCGACTCACCCCACTTCTGGTCCGGCTCGCCGAATACGCACGCCTCTTTCACAGCCGGGTGCGCCAGCAGTGCCTCCTCGACTTCTCTTGGGTAGATGTTGCTGCCTCCTGAGATGATGACGTCGTTCTGCCGTGACAGCAGGTACAGACGGCCGTCCTCGAAGCGCCCGACATCCCCGGTGTGCAGCCAGCCGCCGCGCAGTGCTTCGGCGCTGGCTTCGCTGTTGTTCCAGTAGCCCTGCATGACCACGTCGCCGCGCACGCACACTTCACCTTCGGCGCCTTCCGGCACGGGTGATCCCGTTTCGTCCACCACACGGACTTCGACGTCGGTGCGGACGATTCCGGTCGACGACATCGCTTTCCCGTGGTGGTCTTGCGGGCGCAGGTAGGTGATCGTCATCGGTGCCTCGCCTTGGCCGTACAGCTGGACAAAGATCGAGCCGAAGCGATCGATGGCCTTCCGCGCGAGACTCGGATCGATCGGCGCGCCGCCGTAGACGATTCGGCGAAGTGTTGACGTGCGGTGCTCCGAGTCCGCTTCGACAAGCCGGTGGATCATGGTCGGCGCGAGGAATGCGATGACCGTGACTCGCTCTCGTTCTATCGTGTCGAGCACGGCCGTGGGTGTGAAGGAGGTACCCGCATGGACGTGGTTTTTTGCACCGCGCGCGATAGCCGGCAGGGCGTACAGCCCTGACCCGTGGGATAGAGGAGCCACGTGGAGGACGACATCTTCGGGCTGGAAGTCGCACATGTCGGCCAGGGCGTTCATCGTGCTCGCGCGCAGGTTCCGGTGCGAGAGCATCGCTCCCTTCGGGCGGCCGGTGGTGCCCGAAGTGTAGAAGAGCCACGCCAGGTCATCGGAATCCACCTCCGCGTCCGCGAAACCGGCCGAACACCCGCTCGCGACGATCTCGGCGAAGGAGCCCGGCCCGCCCCGGCCGACGATGATCCGCTCCGTGTGGGGCGATGAACCGAGTGCCGCCGCGACAACGCCGCTGGACTTCTCTGCGAACACGACCGCACGGGCGCCGGAGTTCTCGAGTATGAAGCCGAGTTCGGACGCGTGGAGCTTGGCGTTCACGGGAACGGCGACGAATCCACCCTTGAACAGGCCGAATAGGACCGGGAAATACTCGGCACGGTTCGGGGTGAACACAGCTATGCGGTCGCCGCGCCGGAGTCCCCGGCGGCGCAGGCCGTCGGCAAAGGCTGCAGCCTGTGCGTCGAGTTCGGCGTAGCTCAGCGCGGTGCCACCGCCGTCGACCGCGATCCGCGTGGGATGCGTCCGGGCGGCCTTGGTCAAGAAAGTCCCGATATTCATGTTGACACAGCTTTCCTACTCAGAGCAGTCGGCCGAGCACGAAGTCCAGCCGGTCGACGACGTCCGCTGCGTCTTTTGCGGTGAGGCACAGCGGAGGAACGAGCCGTAGCACATTGGCGTGCGCACCGGCTTTAGTGACGATGACTGAGTCGGCGATCTCGTCGGCGATCGCAGCCACGAGCTCGGTGGCCGGTTCCTTCGTGTCGCGGTCCTTCACCAGTTCCATGCCGATCATCAGACCGCGGCCGCGCACGTCGCCGATGACCTCGTACCGGTTCTGGAGTTCGATGAACATGTCCATCGCCTGCGCGCCGACGACCCTCGCGTTCTCCTGCAGGCCGCCGTGCTCCAGCGCGGCCATGACGCCGCGGCCCGCCGCGCAGCATGTGGGGTTCGACCCCATGGTGCTCATGAACGTCCTGCCGGTCATTGCTTCGGCAATGTCACGTCGCGCGATCACTGCCGACAGCGGGAACCCGTTTCCGATGCCCTTCGCCATCACCACCATGTCCGGGACGACGCCGTGCTCCACGAACCCGAAAAAGTGCGCGCCTGTGCGGCCGACTGCGGTCTGCACTTCGTCGGCGATCACGACGCCGCCAAGCTCGCGTGCTAGGGCGCTCGTCTGCCGAATGTACTCGGACGGCATCGGGATGACGCCGCCGTAGCCCTGAATGGGCTCGAAGATGTAGGCGGCGATTTCGCCGTTCGTGGACGCGGCGATGCTAGACCGGAACTCAGCCAGGTAGGGCTCGACGCCGGGACCGTGGATCCCGCGGTACTGGTCGGGGTTGGTGACGTGGACGATGCCGGATGCACTAGGGATCTTCTGATGGAAGCGGGCGATCGACGTCGTGGCGTTAGCCGTTGACCCCACTGCTCCGTGGTATGCCGATCGAAGGCCCACGATGGTGTGCCGCTGAGTGTAGTTGCGCGCCATCATGAGTGCGAGGTCGACTGCTTCGGTGCCACTGCTCATGAAGTGGACCACCCAGTCGCCGGGAGGCATCTTGGCCACCAGCGCTTTGGCGAGCGAGGCCGGCCCGGGGTGCATCCACATCGTGGAGCAGTGCTGCATGTCCTCCAGTTGCTCCCGCACGGCCGCCATCACGTAGGGGCTGCGGTAGCCGGCGCTGATGGCCTGGTTCATCGCGACGGTGTCGATGTAGCGGTTTCCGTCACTGTCGAAAAGATACTGCCCCGACCCGCTTTTGAAGAGGATGGGATTCGTCGTCGCCTGGAACGTCTTCAGCACCGGCGTGAGGTAGGTTTCTCGATCGGACAGCGCAGTGTCGTAGTCCCAATCGAGCGGTGGCAGTGTTTCCCGGAGTTCAGACTCGGAGAGAACCGATGCGTCGGGCAGCACGGGGGTGTCAGTCATCTGCTTCTCCTGAGGGTTCGGTGGCATGCGGGCGGATCGCGACGGCCTCGATCTCGATCTCCGCGCCGAGGGCGAGTTGCGGAACGCCGATCGTCGAACGGGTGGGATACGGGTCCTCGAAGAACTCGCGGTAAACCCCGTTGAAGTCGTCGTACCCGTTGAAGTCGGTAAGGTATACCCGGGTCTGCACCACGTCCGTCAAGGATGCGCCGCTGGAGGCTAGAAGCGTCGCGATGTTCTCGAGGCAGACCCGAGTCTGCGGCCCGATGCCGGGTACGACGGCGCCAGTGTCGTCGATGCCGATCTGCCCAGACGTGATGATGAGGTCGCCCGCCCGGATCACGGCACTTAGCGGTGCCTTGGCCAAAAATCCCCGCGGTCTCTGCACACTCCATTCTTCTCGCGAACGTGCGCGATCGATTCCCATTGTTTCCTCCATTCTGGTGACCACTAGCTGCACCGAGAGGGCGGGCAGGTCATGCTCGCGCGTGAAGTCCACGAGAGTCGGATGTTCCGCCAGCGACCCGTCTGCGGCGATCAACTCGCACAGGACGGCAACCGGAGCGACTCCGGCGAGCCGGCACAGGTCAACGGCTGCCTCGGGTGCCTGCGCCCGCCCCAGCACGCCGTCGCGGTGAGTCCTAACCGGCATGACATGGCCAGGACGGCTAAACGCGTCCGGGGTGGTAGCCGGCCCCGCGAGCAATCGCACGGTCCTCGCGCGATCGCGCGCCGAGATCCCGGTGCTGACGCCGTCACTGGCATCGACAGACACGGCGAACTCTGTTTCCGCGCGGTCTCGCCATCGCGGAACCATGGGGGGCAACTCCAGTCGGTCGGCTCGGTCGGACCGCATGGCTACCCGCAAGAACCCAGACGTGTGCCGCACAAAGAACGAGATTCGCCGCCAATCCGCGTGCTCGGCAGCCATGGTCAGGTAGCCGACGCCGTCGGCGACGAGGACGGCCATCCCACCGCTGGCGAGCGCGCGCACTGCGGCAGACAGGCCGTCCAGCGGCGGGCAGACCGAGTAGTTCACCATCGCAACCTTGTCCTCGCAAGCGGGTCGGAACCGGTGCTCATCACTCTGGCGGTCATCCGGCGGTGTCGGATCGGTCCAACTACCGACTCGGGTACGGACTCGCGGCCTACGCCAGATACTCGCCCGCCAGGTAGGCCTCAGCCAGGTCGCACGTGCCGACCGTGAATCCGGCTCCCAACCCGGCGGCCTCTGCCGCGTACTCATGGTGTGAGCCAACCCACCCCACGAGGAGGAGCCTGCGGAACATAACCAGCGTGGGAATCATCGCGATGTCCTCCGCCGACAGGGCCCGCCGGCTCGTGTAGCCGTCGAGCCACGCGGACTTCAACTCGGGAAGCCGCGGGTCGTCCTCGATGAAGCTCACAGAGGTGGCAAAGTCGTATAGGTACCACGAGTAGCCACAGTCGTCGAAGTCGATGACGTGGATTCGGTCGCCGTTGACCAGGAGGTTTGCCAGCCGCAGATCGTTGTGGGCGAGGCCGAACCGATCCCGTCCGGTGCCATACTCTGCGAGCCGCTCGCCAATCTCGGCGTCCAGCCTGGCGAGCAGGTCCCGCTCCGAAGGCCCGATACCGAGCCCTTCCTGCCAGCGGCCCCACATCGCCTTCGGCCCCAACGCCGTGTCGTAATCACAGGTGTATCGGTCGAAGGAGGCCGGCGGACGCCAGCTCGACCCATGGTCATGCACCTTCGCCGCGATGCTGCCGAGTACGCGAAAGCCCGGTACGAGATCACCCTCCGCGCTGGGTGCACGGCCGGACAGCCACTCGAACACCACGACGTACCGTTCCTGTCCTCGCTCGTCCGCGATAGTCACGACGCGAGCACCGTCCCGGGCGGCCAGTGGTCTCGGCGGCGCGACTGCTCCGTCCTCGTGAAGCGCATCCATCCAGCACAACTCCGACTCGATCGCCGCCTTGGAGTGATAGTCGGGCCGATGGATGCGGAGTGCGGCAGATCGCCCTGTCCTCCGGTCGTCCACGCGATAAGTCACGTTCTCGGAGACGTTGACCAGGGTGATAGTCGCCTTCTCCGAGAAGTCGTACTTCTCAAGCGCGGCCGTCGCCACCGCGTCCAGGTCAGTTCTCATGACGGCTGGTGTGGTGTAGCTGGCATCGTCTCGGCTCACTCCCGCTCATCGCGACAACATGTGCCACCCAAATCTGACCGGGGTTCCACTATCGGCGGCTCAGTCCAACTACCGACTCGGGTACTGATTCGAGGACGTGCGGAGTAGAACTGAACCCTGCCGCGTTCGATGGAGGTTGTAACAAGCCAGTTCTGGCACGCTTTCCGTGATCTGGCCCTTCGGGTTCACTCGGTGAGCAGGACGCTTTTGCGGAACAAGTCAGGGTTGGCGCGGCCGAACATCTGGCGTTTGAGCATCTTGAGGCGGTTCACGTGACCTTCGACGGTCCCGCAGGTCCGCACCCTGCCACTCACAAAGTCCTTCCGCTGGCGCACAGAAACTCAGCGAACCTGGCACTGAAATCCGTCGCGGCCAAGGTGTTGCTCTGCCTGCGGTCCGACCCACCAGCGGCCTCGGAGAACTCGACGTGGTCCTGGCACTTTGGTGGAAGCCACTGTGGGAACCGAACGGAGTCCTCCCCCTCGCTTTCCACGCCTTCAGAGGCGACACGAAGAGGTCGCCGCAACCCTGCTGCTCAGCCACGTCACCCGCAGCATCTTCGACAGCGACGCGGCATATCTCAACGACGCGCGCACCGCCCCCGCCATTGCCGACCGGGACGCCGTACGGCGGCTCGAACCAGACTTCCAGCAAGTCGTCGATACCTTGCGCCCGGGTAGCAAGCCCGCCATCAAGGACGCCTACCTACGGCGGGTCGAAGCCGTGCGCACGGTTTCGCCGTGCGAACTTCGCCGTCCACACTCGGCCCACACCGGTCGGCTGGCGCTGATCCAACAACGCCTCGCCCATCCAGGACGCCTCGTGCCCGATCTGACCACCCATCAGGCAGAAGGCGGCGAATGGGAAGCCGTCGGGTCCACTTGTCGGGTGCCGAGCAGGCCGCGCTCGGGGGTGGCCTCAGCAAAGACGTGGATACGGACCGCAAGCTCTACGTCGCCGGCACCCGCGCCCACCGGCGCACCGCCGAGGTGGTGGGCGAGACTTAACCGTACGCGTCTTAGGTCCCGTCGAATCGTGAGGATGGATTCCGCTGCCCTTGGAAGCAGTTAGTTGCACGGACGCGCTGCGATTCAGCGGATAATCACGGTGACCGCTGTTCGCGCGACGGCGACTGCGCCGAGGAAGGCATGCCGCGCGACAGCATGCGTCGATCGGAAGGCCCAGCGACCGCAGGTACGACCACTGGTCGTTGGCGCTCTCGTGTTACCGCAGCAAGGAGCCAGCAAGGAGGCGCTCCAAGCAGCATCGATAGGAACCGGATCGATCGGACCTCCATCGGTCTTCGTGAGTTTCGAATCAACGAGTTCCTTGGTCCCACCTTCCGCGAACAAGAAACATCAGACTTCGGTGTCGATGCGCATGTCGAACTCAAACATGACGGAAACCCCGCTGGTCGCCACTTCGGGCTGGAGCTAAAAAGGGGGTCACTGGGCGCAGCCTGGGAGATTCGCCGCTGAGAAGTTGGCAAGAACGGCGGGCCACAAACCCCAGCCACCTCGCCCGCCGAGCATCAAACACCAGCGTCCGCATCCTGACAGCAACACCGAGCGAGCTGTCCAAGTTCCTAATACAGCCCTGCCGCCATCGCAGGCCAGATTGAATTATCTCATCCCCAGCTACGGTTTTCGACCACACGGGCCTAAGCTTGGGTTTCATTGGCCTCAAACAAAGACCCCGGTTACGGACTCTGAACCGATGTTGCTAGCGCCCGTCGAGCGCCTTGCGCGCGATCTCACGAATATGCGTTTTTCGGATGTCCGATGCAATCCTTAATAACATGCCGTGCCTCGTTATTTCCTATGACTTAATAGGACATCGATCGCCTTGAAAGCGAGATCGTCGAACTCGTCCCAATCAGCTTGCCAAATAGAACGCTTCTGATTGAGGCGATTGAACTAGTGTCCCTTAGTTCGCGCAGAGTCAGCAGTATGTCGGCTGACTGAGCAGCCGCCTCCTTTTTTCAAAGCCTGCGTAAGAACTTGAGTGTATCGAACCGACGGGAATCCTGACGCAACTTCATTGTACGCTTGGAAATCCAGCCAGTTCTCGTTCCGCAACTCCTCGATTAGCCCGACCTCTATGCATTCTTCAACCGGGCCTTCCTGCGCAAGAAGATCATATCGATCATAGAGTGGTAGCCAACTCGTAACTATCTCGTGGACGCTTGCACAGCGCTTCCCCGCGTCGGTCATGGCATTTCCTCGACAGCGGAGCTGACGATCCGGCTATTGAACATCATAGAGGAGGCTTGCCGCCGGTGATCTCGAGCCCATCAGCCTCGTCGCGGTGATCGCCGTGGCCAGCACGATCGTCCACGTCAGCCCGTTCCACCGACGGCGCGGTGGCGGTGGCGAACACGACCGCCGTCGAACGCGGCAAGGTGCTCCGCAGCCTGCTCCGCTGGGCATCGTCGTCGTCATCACGGTACCCGCACTGCTCTGGAGCGTCGTGATCGTGCCGACGTCCTGAGACACGGCCTAGCTCTCGCCCTCGTTCGGTGCCATGCGTTCCAGCCAGTACCGCATGATGTCGTCCGTCCGCTTCTTGTCCTCACGGAGCACGTTCGTGACGGCGAGTCCCCGCAGCAGCACGACGAGCGAGTCGAACGCGACGCGAGTCTGGCGGGGGTCCTGATCGCCGAGCGCACGGCCGAAGATGTCGCGGAGCGCCTTGCCGAGGCGGCGCTCCGCGGGCACCAGTGCTGAACGGAGTTCGGCGTCGGTGCGCGAACTCATCCACAGTTCGAGCGCGGCAACGAACGGAGGGCCGGACATCGCGGTCTGGATGGCCGAGACCACCTGCGAGAACGCCTTCGGGCCGGGCTCGATGCCGTCCGTGGCGGCGTGGATCAGGTTCAAGCGGTCCTCGGCGATGAGGTGGATGGCCGCGACGAGAAGCTCGGCCTTGGACGCGAAGTGGTGCAGCAGCGCACCCCGGGACACTTCCGCGCGTTCCTGCACACGCTGAGTGGTGGTTCCGGCGTAGCCGTAGTCCACGAGGCAGGAGACAGCCGCCTCCAGCAGGCGCTGCCGGGTCTGTTCGCGTTGCTGACTGCGAGTACGTGGCGTCACGAGCTCGAGCCTACCGGCCGGGGTTCCGCCCGGTGATTTGACAGACCGTCCAGACGGACTGTTAAATCCGAGGCAGCTTCGAGCCAGGAGGTACTCAATGAGGAGAACCCGCCTTACCCGTGGGCTGGTCGCCGTCACCGCGTCGTGCGCACTGCTGGCCGCGACCTGCGCGGGAGCCCAGGCCGCCGAGAACTCGGAGGAACCGCTCGCCGCGATCCAGGCCGGCCTGTCGTCGCTCCCCCGACCATACAGCGAGTGGGACGTGACGCTGACGCCGAAAAGTGACGAACCCGGAGCCCTGCTGCTGTCCTACGACAGCCCGGCACTCGGTCTGCGGTCGGACAACACCATCTACCTGCCTGCTCGCTATCGCTCCAGCGGTGTGGCGTCTCCCGTTCTCTACTTCCTCCACGGCACGGTCGTGTCGCCGTTGGACAATCCACTGCTGACTCCGGTCACGGAGCAGGAATCCCTTCTGGGCATGGTCGGAGCCGGCGGAGGAAACACCCAGACCAAGTTACAGGGCTTCGCCGATCAGCGCGACCGGGCCGACTTCGTCGTGGTCTCGCCCGACACCAACAGCACGGACAGCTGGTGTGAGACCTGCCTGTGGATCGACGGCCAGCGGGACGTCCTGCCGAACCTTGCTCCGGTGACCGCCGAAACCGTTCCCGCGGAGACCGTTCTCCACCAGGAGGTCATTCCCCTGGTGCAAGAGGTACTCAACGTGAGGACCGACCGTGGCGGCCGGGGCATCAGCGGGTTCTCGATGGGCGCGGTGGGTGCGCTGATCCAAGCGTTCCGCCATCCGGACATGTTCGGCTACACCGCCGCCATCAGCGGTCCCTACGACTTCGTGGACGACACGTTCTGGCGCAACTGGGTCGACCTGGTCGGCTACACGCGCGATCAGGGATACGGGCTCTCGCTCACCGGCACGTTCCGGTGGCGGAACTTCAACCCGGCCGACCTGGTGGGCAACTTCGCCGGTTCGGGCAGTCCCCTGCTGATCAGCGCGGGCGACGTGTGCGCACCGCCGACCGACGACGCCGGGGCGGCCGACTGCGCCAGGTATCCGGCCGTGCGCAACCCGCTGGCGTCGTTGATCGAATCGCAGATGCGGCGTAACAACGACGCCAACATCGAGGCGATCTCCAACGCCGGCGTGCAGGCCAAGCAGGTCCGGTACTCGGGCATCCACGGCGCCTACAACCACCGGGTCTACGCCGATGTCATCGTCCCGGACGCCAACAATGCGTTCCGGACTGCGCCCGGCACGTCGGAGGCGTTTTCCTATCGCACGCAGGACACCGAGTTCGGCGTGTGGGGCTACGAGGTGACCACCGACCGGGACCGGCCGGCGTTCCTCGCTCTCGAGGGAGCACGCCACGACGCGGCCGCGTTCAGCGTCCGCGGTGGCGGATCCGTGACCGTCACGACGCCCGGCAGCTTCACGCCGGGTGAGCGCTACCGCGTCAGGTACTCGTCGACGAAGGGGGAGGTTCGCGAGGACGTCGTCGTCGCGGACCCGGGGGGCCGGCTCCGGATCGGCGTCGACCTTGACGAGGCCGCGTACGCGACCGCCGCGGACGCTCTCGCGCTGTTCGGGAAGGCTCCCGGATTCGCGTCGGTCCGCACAGCGCCCGCCTAGCCCGGGCCACGACAGGGAAGAACAGGCCGCGAAGCGGCGGAATCGAGGAGTGACATGGTGCAGGGTCGCGAGCAGACCGTCGAGTTCGAGGTGGTGGGACGGAAGGCGTACCTGACGCTGAACCGGCCCGAGCGGCTGAATGCGATCACACATGAGATGGCCCGCGAGATCAAGGCCGCCGTGGATCGTGCGAACGAGGACCCTGCCGTGCACGTAATCATCGTGCAGGGGGCCGGCCGCGCCTTCAGCGCCGGCTACGACCTTCATCGGTACGCCGAGGAGGGGGTGAGCGTCCAGCCGCCCGTGTGGGACCCGATCAAGGACTACCAGATGATGAAGAGCAATACCGACAACTTCTTCAGCCTCTGGCGGTCGCTGAAACCCACCATCGCGAAGGTGCGCGGCTACGCCGTGGCCGGGGGCAGTGACATCGCGCTCTCGTGCGACCTGGTCGTCATGGCCGAGGACGCACGCATCGGCTACATGCCGGCCAGGGTGTGGGGCTGCCCGACCACGGCGATGTGGGTGTACCGGCTGGGTGCCGAGAAGGCCAAGCGCATGCTGCTCACCGGCGACACGATCGACGGCCGGACCGCCGCTGAGTGGGGCCTGGTGGTGGACTCGGTCCCGGAGGGAGACCTCGACGGCACCGTCGAGAAACTGGCGGATCGGATCGCCGGCGTCCCCGTCAACCAGCTGGTGATGCAGAAGCTCATGGTGAACCAGGCCTACGACAACATGGGCCTGAACGGCACACAGATCCTCGCGACCCTGTTCGACGGCATCACCCGCCATTCGCCCGAAGGGCGGTGGTTCCACGAGTTCGCGGCGACCCACGGCTTCGACGAGGCCGTGAAGTGGCGAGACTCAGGACGATGGATCCCGGAGGGCGGCGGCACCGTTCCCGATCAGGCGGAACTGGAGAAGGAGAACTGACATGACCCTCGGGAAGCCCTCGTATTGGCCAGCGCAGACCGGCGAGGAGATTCTCGACCTGACGGCGGGTGACGTGCTCCGTGAGGCGGCTGGCACCGACCGCGAACGGCTCGCCCTCGTCACCGTCGCCCCGCAGGAGGAACCTCGCACCTGGACCTATCAGGAGCTCCTCGACGACGCCCGGCGGGCCGCGCACTGGTTGCTGGCCCGGTTCGAGCCCGGTGACCGGATCGTCGTGTGGGCGCCCAACGTGCCGGAGTGGGTGATCCTGCAGTACGGCGCGGCCCTGGCGGGCCTGGTACTCGTCACCGCCAATCCGGCGCTGCGGCCTGGCGAGCTCGAGTACGTGCTACGCCAGTCGGAGGCCGTGGGCATCGCGTACAGCGACGAGTTCCGGGGCACCGACATGGCCGCCATCGCGGAAGAGATCCGCGGCCGGGTCCCGGCCGTTCGGCACGTGATCAGATTCCGCGACTGGTACGAACAGTTGCGGGCCGTCGACGACGTGGAGCGAGTGTTGCCGCGCGTGGAGCCAGAGGCCGCGGCGCAGCTGCAGTACACCTCGGGCACCACGGGGTTCCCCAAGGGGGCGCTGCTGCATCACCGCGGTCTGATCACCAACGCACACTACGTTCACCGGCGCGCCCGGTTCCCCCGTCACGGGACCTGGCTCACCGCGCTTCCGTTGTTCCACACGGCCGGCTGCGGCATGTCGGTACTCGGCACAGCGGTCAGCCACGGAACCCTGGTGCTGTGCCGGCTGTTCGACCCCACGCTGGTTCTCGACGCACTGCAGCAGTGGAAGGCGGACCTCTACGCGGGCGTCCCCGCCATGTACGTGGGGCTGCTGAACCACCCGGGGTTCGACTCCTACGACCTGACGTCCGTCCAAGTCACGATGTCCGGTGGCGACGCGGTTCCGCCGGAGCTGGTCACCGAGGTCGAGCGACGCTTCGGGTCTCGCTTCTCGACGGTGTACGGGCAAACCGAGCTGAGCCCCATCGTCACCCAGACCAGCCCGGACGATCCTGATGAGGACCGACACGGCACCGTTGGCCGTCCCTTGTGGAACGTGGAGATCAAGATCGCCGATCCTGTCGACGGTCGCACGGTTCCCACCGGAGAGACCGGCGAGATCTGCGCCCGTGGCTATCAGTCGATGCTCGGCTACTTCCAGATGCCCGAAGAAACCTGGCAGACGATCGATGCCGAGAGCTGGGTGCACACCGGCGACCTCGGCTTCCTCGACGACCGCGGTTACCTGCGAGTCACCGGGCGAATCAAGGACATGATCATCCGCGGCGGCGAGAACATTTACCCGAGGGAGATCGAATCGGTGCTGGCGACCCATCCGGGACTCGCGGGCGGGATCGTCGTCGGTATCCCGGACGAGCAATGGGGTGAGGTCGTCGCCGCCGTCGTCCAACCGAAGGACGAGCAGGCAGTGCCGACCAGGGAGGAGTTGCACGCATTCGTCCGCGAGCACCTGGCGCCTGCCAAGACACCCAAGCACTGGTACGTCGCGACGAACCTACCCACCAACGCGATGGGCAAGCTGCAGAAGTTCCAGCTTCGCGACCAGATTCGCGACGGCAGGCTCACACCCCTTCCCTGATGCGAACGACCGGAGTGCGAGGAGCCACCGTGCCACGCCAAGAGCTACCGGGCCTTGATCTGGTCCGGCTGCGGGCCCATCTCGACGAGTGTTCACCCGGGCTGGTCCAGGGTCCGCTCACCGGCACGATGCTGGAGGGCGGCCGGTCCAATCTCACCTACGTCGTCACCGACGGCACCGGCCGGTGGGTGGTGCGCAGGCCGCCGCTGGGCCAGGTCATGCCGACCGCGCACGACATGACGCGAGAGCACCGTGTGCTCGGTGCCTTGCGAGGGACTGACGTTCCCGTCCCCGGGGTGTTCTCGCTGTGCCGCGACACCGACGTGATCGGCGCGCCGTTCTACGTCATGAAGTTCGTCGAAGGCCTGCCCTACCGGGCCGCGGCCGAACTCGCGGCACTCGGGCCGGAACGAACGACCAGCATCGTGAACGCGCTCGTCGACACGCTCGCGGTAGTGCACGACGTCGACCCCGAGACCGTCGGCCTGTCCGATTTCGGGCGTCCGGAAGGATTTCTCGAGCGCCAGCTGCGCCGCTGGAAGAAGCAGCTCGACGCCTCGCGAAGCCGCGA